>JAURQB010000022.1 GCA_030836365.1 Bdellovibrionota bacterium
TTTATGATTTTATTTGTTTTACACATTTTAACATAAGGCTTTTGATCACCTCAATATTTCGTCCTGATACTGAAGATATAGGAAGAACTTTTTTATCTAGGTGTTCTTCAAAAAAATGAACAAACTTTTCGACTTGGTCTTCGGCCATCGCGTCTATTTTTGTTAAGCAGATGATCTCTCTTTTGTTGAGAAGGTCTGCATTATATTTTTCCAATTCGCTCTTAATTGTAACGTAACTTTCAAAGGCTTCAAATTCATCTAAACACCATGAGATGTCAACAAGGTGAACAAATGCAGAGGTACGTTCGATGTGCCGGAGAAATTTTGTTCCTAGGCCTTTTCCTTCAGATGCATCTTCAATTAATCCAGGAATGTCAGCAACGACATAGCTATCTTCACCGAGCTTGACGACGCCAAGGTTAGGTTCAAGAGTTGTGAATGGATAGTCTGCAACTTTTGGTCGTGCTGCAGAAATTGAACTAATTAGAGTAGATTTTCCTGCATTAGGAAGTCCAATCAGTGCGATATCGGCGAGTAAGCGAAGTTCGAGTTCGAGTTCAATTTCCACACCTTCTTTTCCATCAGTTGCTCGTCTTGGAGCTTGATTGGTAGAGGTTTTAAAATTGATATTTCCCATGCCACCACGGCCGCCTTCGGCCACGAGAATTTTTTGACCTGCATGGACAAGGTCAGCAAGAACTTCACCTGTGTCTTGATTTTTGATAATAGTGCCGACAGGTACTTCAATAATAAGATCATCTCCATTGGCTCCTGTTCGCTGTCTACCAGCTCCATTTTCGCCATGAGGTGAACGATAGAGTTTTTTTCCACGAAAATTGACTAGAGTATTTAACCCTTCATCGGCCATAAAAAATATACCGCCACCATTACCGCCGTCGCCTCCATCAGGCCCGCCATATGGAATATACTTTTCACGGCGAAAGCTTGCACAGCCATGGCCGCCATTCCCAGACACAACAGTAATTTTAACTTCATCAATAAAACGCATAACTACCTTGGTATAAAAAAAGGGAACTCATAAAGAGTTCCCTAGATATAATCAAAACAAGTCGATTACTTTTAATTAGATAACGGAAACAATTTTCGTGGACTTGTTGTACCAAGAAAATTTAACTTGTCCGTCTCTTTTAGCGAAGATTGTAAAATCTTTACCCATTCCAACACCAGTACCTGGGTGAAACTTTGTGCCTTTTTGTCTAACGATGATGTTACCAGTGATAACAACTTCGCCACCATATTTTTTAACGCCTCTCATTTTTGGATTCGAATCACGTCCGTTACTCGTGGAACCACCGGCTTTTTTGTGTGCCATATCTCTATCTCCTAACTAAATTCAAAATTACTTTAAGTATTTTTTCGCTTTTTCAGACTTCGCGTCAACTTTATCTGTTCCACCTTGGCCATCATTTAGCTCAGTGATGAAAAGACTTGTGTAATGCTGACGGTGACCTTTTCTTTTTTTGTACATACCAGGCTTTCTTTTGAAAACGAGAAGCTTTCTTGAACGATCTGTTCTAATAATTCTAGCTGATACTGTCGCACCTGAAACAGTTGGTGTTCCAACAGATGTTTTTTCGCCACCAACAAATAAAACTTTGTCTAAAGTAACGTCGCTACCAACCTCTGCAGCTAATTTTTGAACGTCAATAACGTCACCAGCTTGAACTCTATATTGGTGACCTGCAATTTCTACAACTCCGTACATTTAAGTACTCCTTTAAATTCGACAACTTAGGGGGGAGGCAAAACAATTTACTTCACTTGACGTGCCCCTAGTATTAGTCAACGTGTATTAAACCTCGATTTCTATTAATCTTTGCTCAATATGTCAACCGTTTTGAGCAGCATTTTAGGGAGAGCGACAAGGGGTTTTCTTTTCTTGTCAGGCCTGGCAAGTCTGGCTAACCTATTGGAATGAAACCATTTTATATAGATCCTGTTTTAGTAAGTTTAGGCCCTTTGCAAGTTCGTTGGTACGGACTGATGTATGTTGTGGGTTTTGTGGTCGGCTCGCAGCTTTTAAAAAAGCTGGGTAAAGAGGGGATTCTCGCTCCTGGCCCTGAAAAAGTCGACAGCCTTGTTAGTCACATCCTTATAGGGATGTTTTTTGGGGCGAGGCTTGCTTATGTCTTTATTTATAATTGGGATTACTACTCTCAGCACATCTCTGAGCTTTTTGCCGTATGGCAGGGGGGGCTTAGTTTTCATGGGGCCATTGCTGGAATGGCGGTAGGCGCGCTTGTTTTTGCGAGAAAAAATGGAATTCCATTTTTACAAGCATCAGATTGCTGTGTAACCGCGGGTGCACAAGGGATATTTTTTGGTCGAATGGGGAACTTTATTAATGGAGAGCTGTTTGGACGAGTAACGGATGCACCTGTTGGAATTGTCTTCAAAAATGGGGGGCCGTTTGCGAGGCATCCGTCACAGTTATATGAAGCATTTGGTGAAGGTGTTATTCTTTTTATTATTCTTTGGAGTGTAAGAAAAAAATTCAGTCACTACGGTGTTTTGACGGCGATTTTTCTTGGTGGTTACGCTATCGCAAGATACGTCATTGAGTTTTTTCGAGAGGCCGATTCTCAGTTGGGCTACTACTTTGGGGGCACAACAACTATGGGGCAAATTTTATGCTTAGTTCAACTCCTGTTTGCTGTTGGTGTTTATATCTACGCGACCAAAAAAAGAGATAGCTTGAAAATGAGTCTCGCTTAAAAACTATTTAGACAGATTGAGTTTGGTTCAAAAACCAGTTTTCACAAAATGATCAGCGAGTGATTTATAGGTCGAGGGAATTTTTCCTGGCGTTTTGTTAATCACAGCATAATAAATGGGATAGCAAGTAATTGTGCAACCGCCTGAGTAGATTCTTTTGGTGGAGTTATTTTCCCAAGTATAAACGGCAGTTGAATCTTTGAGTGCGTAGATGTTTTGTTTTCCGTAGCGGTTAATGAGAGATTGGTGAAAAGTATCGTGCAAAAAATAGCTCGGGAGTCTGGTGTAGAAGTCGATGATCGTCTCATTAAAATATTGAACCCAGATCGGAAATTTATAGGCGTCATGAGTAATGTAGTATTTTTTTATTTCTAATGCTTTTTCAAGTTTTACATCTTCTCCAACGCCAAATGTTTTTGGAATAGAGTTAATTGGCCCTCCTGGGGCAAAGGGAGCGAGGTCATCTAGGTTAAAAACAGGATAAATTGGGTTTTCAGCTTTTGTTTGCGCTACTATGTAGTTGAGTGAAAAACTAAGAGATAAAATTAAAATTACCATTTTTAACATTCCCGTATTTTACCTAGAATAAAGCGTTGCTGACATAGGGAAAAAGATACGGCGAGTTCAAGTCGGTCTTATTTTGAGAGTAAGGGAATTTTGGTTAACGAAGTCCGGTGTTTACGATAAAATTTATTGAATGTTGATAAAATATAAATGGGAGTCCGAATGAAGTTATTTTCCAAGGCCACAAGCTTGCTTATTGTTGCGCTATTTATTAGCTCGTGTGCTAGCAAGAAACAGGATCCATTTCAAAAAATTGCTGAAAAAAGTAAACCAGTTGATGAGCACCGTATTGTGGGAAGCTCGCAAATAAAAGAAGATAAAGCGCATAAAAAGGGTACTTATTTTTTATATGGGGCCGAGCATCTTAATTTGGAAAATAACTATTTTGATTTTCCCGTTAAATACAACGATCAAGTAAAATATTGGATCAACTATTTTACGGGGCGAGGGCGAGATCACTTTATCCGCTACTCAAGGCGTGCGGGAAGATACGCCCCGGTGATGGCCAAAATTTTAGAAGAGTTTAATCTGCCTAAAGATTTAATCTTTTTGGCCATGGCCGAATCTGGTTTTCGAAATACGGCAAAGAGTTGGGCAAAGGCCGTAGGGCCTTGGCAGTTTATGCCTTTTACTGGACGAAAGTTTGGATTAAAAATTGATTGGTGGGTGGATGAGAGACGTGACCCCATCAAGGCAAGTGTGGCGGCCGCAAAATATTTAAAATATCTTCATAATATGTTTGGTCGTTGGGAGTTAGCAGCGGCAGGATACAATGCGGGAGAGGGAAAAATAAGACGGGCTATTCGCCGCTATAAAACCGAAAACTTTTGGGAGATTCGAAAAGGCCGCTATTTAAAGCGTGAAACCAAAAATTACGTGCCGAAAATTATGGCCCTCGCAATTATTGGAAAAAACTTAAAGTCCTTTGGGTTTGAGGATATTCAGTTTCAAAAAACCTTGGATTTTGAAATCGTGATTGTTCCAGGGGAAACAGATTTGTTTAAGGTGGCCGAGGCGCTTGAGATGGAGTTTGAAGAGCTTCATAAGTGGAATCCAGAAATCATGCGTTGGACTACTCCAAGAAGTGTCATCAGTTATCAGCTGAAGTTACCTCTTGGGAAAAAAGCAAAGTGGGAGCAATGTTGCGCGAATCGACTGGCAGAATACAAAGCCGTGGATTATCAGTTTTATCGGATACGCGGGACGAAATCGACGATCAAAGATGTGGCGCGAAAGTTTAAAATTAAAGGAAATGTAGTTGCCGACTTAAATGGAATGAAAAACTGGAACCGACTGAGAAAAAATCAGCGCGTTTTACTGCCATTTAGAATTGGGCAAAACAAGCGCGCGCCCATGTATGCAGACTTATACGAGAAGCCGCGAAAAAGTGTCGTGAGAAAGCGCAAGTATCGGAAGCAAATAGCACTGGCGAAGCGTAAGGGGAAATTAATTTCGAACCCAACATCATGGTACACGGTCAAGCGCGGGGATACGTTGTGGGAAGTGGCGAGAAAAAATAAAATTTCCTTGTACACATTGATTCGAACCAACTTAAATATCATCGGCAAGCGCATGATTCGCGCTGGTGACCGCTTGGCCGTTAGATAAAAGGCTCAAATATAAAATTTAGGAGATTTTCACATGGACTTTAGTGGACTCAGAAGAAAAAACGAAACCGAACATAAAACTCAAAAAATAATTAAAACCAAAAATCTTGTGATCGCTTTTGATTACTATAGCGCTAAAAAATGTGAGGCCTTATTTGCGGCAAATGAAGAGTTTGTCATTCTTGGTGAGCGCGCCATTGATGCCCATGATGTGAGACTAAAAGGACCGAGTACTTTAAGAGTCGCAAATAATGAAGCGAGTACTTTAAGAGTGGCAAATGCTGAGGCGAGTACTGAAGAAGCAGAACTTATCCCCAGTATTTTTTATAAAGATCAAAAGTGGCGCGTTTTTGGTGGCCGCTCAAAGTCGATGGAATTAAAGCCTGGCGAAGAGTATTTTTCGTACCCAAGATTAAAAACGCAATTAGATGAAATTGAATCCACATTAATTGATCAAATGAATGAAAAGCTTGAAGTAAAAAAAATAATTTCGATTGAAGCAAGAGATGCGGAGATGGTGATCACAACAGGTGATGAAACAACTTATGAAGTTGAAAATCTTTTTTGGCCAATGGGGCTTGTGAGCTTTGTTGAGCTTCTTAAAAATAAACATATTCTAACGGAAGAAATGCTTACTTTAGTGGGGGAGTTTGAAGGCCCGACACCTCTTTACATTGACTTTGAAGTCATGACTTCAACTCATAAAGAGAAAACATTATTTTTTCCGGTGAGCATGACTCATGAGCAGGGGCATTTTATTGGGGAAATGAAAAAAATAAATGAAAAAAAATCACATTTTTCTTTCGTTCATTTTCTTGACCCAAATGAGGTTAATGAGGAGCATATTTGTCGTTTGATTAAAAATTTAAAGCGACAAATTGAGAAAATTTTTGAGGTAAAAAAGAGCGCGATCAGTGAAGAGGTTATTGCGCTATCGCCAGTAGGCATGGCGAGTTCTATTAATGACGAAGTGGCGAGTAAACTTTGTCAGCAGCTGACTTCACTTCATTTAATTGGTGAGCAATATGTTGAAAGTAGCATTTTCGCAGATTCCTGTATGTCGTGGCAAAGTGGGTTTCGTGGGTGCAAAAGTGTTGATATCGCAGAGCTAAGCGCGCGAAAAAGTGTTGACAAAAATGACCGAGAGTCTAACACTTATAATTAAGAAAATTTGTTTATAAACCGGATTACACACAGGTAATCTTTTTTAACTCTTTCAAGGAGAAGGATAAATGAAAAAAACATTAGTTGTAGCTGCTGGTCTTGCAGTTTTATCAACAAGTGCTTTCGCTTCTAAAGCAAGAATGTCTGCACTAAGCCAGGGTGACGTTTTAGGTTCATACTACATGGACGACAACCGTAACATTTGGAGAATGCCTCACCAAGTAAACACTCACAATAACTTTGTTATCACTGAGTGGGCCGGTGGTGAAAGTGGATCGGCTGCTGATGCTCCAGAGGGCGGATTCTTTAGATCAGGTGCGACAATGAACTATGGTCTATATCTAAACTCTGATTCAAGAAACAACATCACAACAACTCAAGATCCATCCAGAGTTGATCTATTCGTTGCTGGTTCAGGTTCAATGGAGTGGGGAGCAAGACTTGGTTACGCTTCTTTTACAAATGGTGATGACGAAGGAACTGCTTTTGACCTTACCGTTTCTGCTGTTTTAGGTGGAGCTGATGTATGGTTAGGATTTGCTCCTTCTGCAACAACAACTATTGCTGATGCTGACAAAGAGTACAACTCTGACATGAGATTAGGTTTTACTTATGGTGTAGCTGATCACACTCTATTTGCTGAGTACTCTTCAGAAGGTGGAGCTGGTGACGATGTTGACGCTCAAACTCAAATCGTAGTTGGTATGGGGAAAACTATGGCCGCTGGCGATAATGCAACTGTTTTCTATGACGTACAAATTCAATCTACAAGCAACGTAAACTTCAATGAAGACGTATCTTTAATGAGAGTTCCAGTACGTTTTGGTGCTGAGGTTAGAGCTAATTCATGGTTAACTTGGAGAGCTTCAATCTCTCAAAGTATCTTTGGTGCTCTTGATACAGATGGTGACAAAACAAGTGTAAGAACAACTGCTCTTGGAGCTGGTGCTTCTTTAACTTGGGGTGACCTACAATTAGACGGTACTTTAACTAGTGCTGCTGCTGGTAACTTAGGAACTGACTCTAACTTAATGAGTAACGTTTCTGCGACTTACCGATTCTAATTTAATTTTAAGTTAAATTAAAATTTAGGGGTGATCATTTGATCACCCCTTTTTTTTATCTGTAATGTTGACAAATGTACAAAGCAGGCCGAAAATTAAAAGTGTTTAGAAAAAGTAAAAAATTACATAGATGTAATTATATTAACAAAAACTTTTCAAGGAGAAAGGGAATGAAAAAAACATTGATCGTTGCTGCAGGACTTGCAGTTCTTTCAACGAGTGCTTTTGCTTCAAAAGCAAGAATGACTGCTTTAAATCAAGCTACTAGTAATGGATCTTACTACATGCAAGACAACAGAAATATCTGGCGTTCTGCTGCAGCTCTTAATGACCTAGGTTCTCATGTAACTGCAGAATTTGGCGCAAGTGCTACTGCAGGTGCTGGTGGAACTGCAAATGGTGGTTTCTTTCAGTCTAGCGGTGCTTTAAACTACGGTCTATACCTTAATGAAACTGAAAATATGGGTGGAGTTGCTGATGTTGGTACTGCAAACCCAGCAAGAGCGGATCTTTTCTTCGCTCAAAGTAACTGGGGTGTAAGATTAGGTTACGAATCAATAACTGTTGATAACGTTGGTGGTTCTGGAGAAACTAGCGAGGGAACAGGTTTTGATTTTGGTGTTGGTTACAACATGAATGACCTTGGTCTATGGATGAACTATCAGCCAGCTGTAACAAATACTGTTGCTGGAACTGATGCTGACGGTGAAGCAGCAATGAATCTTGGTGCAACTTATGAAATGAATGATTACACATTGTTTGCTGAGTACATTAGCCCTAATGATGATGATTCTGCAATCGTTTTAGGTGCAGGCCGTACTTATGACGTAAACGCAGGAACAATGTTTTATGATGTAACTCTAGCTAATACAACTGTTGGTGATGACACTGATACAGACGTAAGTGTTGCTTTTGGTGCTGAAGTTAAAGCAAGTGATTGGTTAACTTGGAGACTATCTCTTAGACAATCAGTTCTTCAAACTGGAGACTCTGAAACTTCAACTCGTGACACACAATTAGGAGCTGGTGCTTCTTTAACATGGGGTGGAATGGTTGTTGATGGAACAATACAAAATGCTGGAACAGGTGCTCTTGGAACAGATCAATTCCTAAGTACTGTTTCTATGACATACATGTTCTAAGAATCATTTAGATTATTTTTTTAAGAATTTCTTAGATAATTGTGTTCAATTAATTTTTGAAAGAGTTAATAGAACGAAGGGGAGAGCGATTGCTCTCCCCTTTTTTTTTGCGTTTAATTGAAAGTAGTGAAATAATTATTTTTATCAAA
>JAURQB010000023.1 GCA_030836365.1 Bdellovibrionota bacterium
CCTCTTCTGTTGCTCTTGTTACTCCTTCTGGCAGGTCTGAATTTTTAACAAATCCAATGAGTAAAAAAGCATGGCCACCTTCATTCGCATCGTTGGAATCCTGAAAACGAATATAACCATTCCCACTTGCGGAGGCTTTGTTGTACATATAAGTTCTAACATCAAACCCTGCGAGAACAGGTATCCCTGCATTTAAATAGGTAATTGCCTGATCAAGAGAGCCTTCTTTATTCCAGCTTGACCAGAAGCTATTTCTTCCTGTTACTTCAAAAGAGTTACTACTAGATCTCGAAGGGACGGTATAGATGTAGTTTGTACAAAACCAACCACAACTTTCTTTTTCTTCACGTGCTTGAAATGCTCTATTTGTACATTGAGGTCCGTCATATCCATCACAGGAGTTTGCCCATTTGTCATTTGAATTAATCGTATCGGCCATGTCCCAGCTTGGATTATAAGGCCATTTCTTTTCAAGTTGTAGGGATGCATTTTCGTTATCTAGAACTTTAAGCGACTTATTATTATTTAGGCCGTAATCATAACGTCCTCTCTTACCTGAAGATGAACCACCAAAAATCTCTGCATAAAAATAAGTAAATTGTTCAGATAAATTGTATGCTAATCCGTCATGGGTGTAGCCTATCGTTTCAACTGCTGCATTTATCGTGAATGAAACGCATGTTCCTCTGTTTGCCTGATCTTTTATACAAGTCGTATTATACTTAAGTGGGTAATCTTTATTCCGAAACAGCCCTTTATTATGATAATCGGCATAATCACACCTGGCCGCATTGTCAGCAACATTGTTTCTACTTGTGGATGATAGTGGCGCTTGATAACCAATCTCATCTTCGCAGCTCTCTACATACTCTTTAGGATAAGGATTAACGGAAATTACTGGTAAATCTCTAAAGCGTTTAAGTAGATCGTAGATAATAGAGAAATTATATTCTAATCCTCCAAGATCTTTAATTCGATCTGGATGAATAACCATGTTTCTCACATCCTCAGGAAGAAGCTTATAGATGTTTTCGTAACTCGTTAGTCTATTTTTAAAATCTTGTTCCTCTAAAAGTGAAAACCCTAAATCCTCAACTGAAGCAAAAATACTTTTTAATACTCGCTGGCCATCTTTATTTTCAATGACTCTTGTTGATTTGTATTCACCACCTATAAAACGCTCTTTAAATTCAGTATAATCTTGATCATTCTTAAAGCGATGATTTCTCTCTTCCCAATTTTCATCAAGGTATTGAATTGCACGCTCTTTCGCTTTTTTTAAAACTTTTGTGTTAGCTCGCTCTATGAAGAATGAATTTCGTTCTTCAACTTTATTATTTCTAAATTGCTCCAATACAGATTCAGATATAGTTGGAATAGACCCAAGGTCAAACCTTGGCTTAATTCGCTCAAACCTCTTATTTCCTGCGGCAACAGCATGAAGTGAGGATAAAACGGTTGCGGATACAATTAATTTTTTAGAAATATTCATAACAAACTCCCTTAGTTATAAAACTTTGGAGCAATTCGGGTGCCAACTTATATAAGTAGTGCCAATAAAATGAGCGCTATATTGACTAAACTTTTGCCACTTAGAGCGAATGATACACTAATTTTTATTCTTGATTGTTAACCGCTTGAAAATAGCTGGTTTGGGCATTGATTTTATGACCTGGCACTAATGGAGCGCCGAATTCACTTATCTGATAACAATCTTCGGAAAGGTTTAAGGTTTGTCTTAGTTTTTCCATTGTTCCAGGAACAAATGGGTGAAGCATAATCATGACGTTTTTAAGGATAAAGAAGCTACTATAAAGAGCATCTTTTCTTTCTTGCTCATCATGGCGATCATCGTGTGGTTTAAATTGTGCAAAAAGCCCGTTGATAATTCTGGCATAGTTTTCAATCATAAATAAAATTTTAGGAAAATCACCTTTTTCCATCATCTTTAAATAGGTTTGAAAAATCTTTTTTGTCTCTTTCTCGGTTTTTCCAATGAGGTTTCCTTCTGGAACAATCCCATCAAATTTCTTGTGACAGGCGGAGATCGTTTTTTCGATGGCCGCATTCATTGGGCCTGCTAAAAATTCATTTCTCTCCTTAAAGGTATCAAAATCAAAATTTGAATTCTTTTCAGGAAGACTAAGAAGCGATAAAAAATATCTTACCTGATCGGGGTGATAGTTCCACTCATCTAAGTACTGATCAGCTTGAATGAAGTTTCCTCGAGATTTACTCATTTTTTCACCGTTAACGTGTAGGTGATAGTTTGCAAACACATCACTCAGTTGAAGCTCGCCTTCAATAGGCATTCGGTTTGTTTGCGCTTGTGTTCCAAACCACATCGCTCCTTGCATGAGAACGTAAAAGTAAATATTGTCCTGCCCGATAAATTGAGCAATTTTTGCTTTTGGATTGTGCCAATATTTTTTATAGTCCTCAGGGTCTTTGCCTTGTTTTTCCAGAGCAACCTTAGTGAATGAAATAGGGGCAACAAGAGACTCCGGCCAAACATAAAAAGTTTTTCCTGCCATTCCTTCTTCAATGTCTGTCGGAACAGGAACGCCCCAAGAAACATCACGAGTAATTGAGCGATTGGCCCAGGCGTTGTTTATTTCAGTTTCGATATTGTTTTTGATAAATAATGCCTTCGCTTTTTCAAGATCATTTAAATTATCAAATTGAACCTCAATCATTTTTCCTGGTGCATATCGGCTTTTGTGTGTTGGGAGTTCTTCCTTCAGAGATTTGAAAACGTCCTCTGATTTATTGGAAAAAATTAAAGAAGGGATCACTGTGTTATAGGTTTCAAGAAAAACATTTTTTCGCCAAGATTTTTTCTTGGATTCAATCCACGGTTTAAGTTGATCAACTACTTTCCACATATCAAGATAAAAGTGATCCGTATTTTTGAGCACGGGAGAGCTATCGCTCACTGTACTCTTTGGATTTTTTAATTCATTAGCATTATAAGTCGCACCACAAGCGTCACATTCTTCACTATATGCTTTTGGGTCATCACACTTTGGGCAATTTCCAAAAACAAAACGATCGGGAAGAAACATAGATAGTTCAGGATCAAACCATTGCTCAGATGTCTTTTTTTCTAGCATCTTATTTTGATGAAGTTTTTTTATTGTTTCACTCACAACTTCTTGGTGAAACTTCATATTCTCTGGCTTACTTGTGCCAGTAAACACATCCATTGAAATTGAATAGTTTTTGAGCGTTCTCGTTTGAGAGTCATTAATCTGGCCGACAAATTCGCTTGTTGTTATCCCTTGTTTTTTCGCAGCGACTTCACTGTTGGAGCCATGATCATCCGAGCCACAAACAAAAAGAACGTTTTCTTTTCCGATGAGCATTCGCATAAATCTTGCGTAAGTATCGGCCGGAACATAAGTTCCCGCAAAATGGCCAATGTGCAGAGGTGCATTTGCGTAGGGCATTCCTGCTGTCACAAGTGCCTTTTCTGGTATTTGCTGGCGTCCTAGGATTGTACTTAGTTCTTCTTGTAGATTTTTTAATGCATCACTACTCATCGCAAAATTTCCTTCAAAAAATGATGATTTGTAACTAACACTTTGGAGCTCTTTGGAAAAGTAAAAAGCCATAGATTTCCAATGGTTTTGTCCTAGTTTAAGCTATTTTCGATGATTTCGCTTGGTATATACATTTGAGATTAATTAAATTCTAGAAACTAAAACCCCTCAACAAGAACTTATCGTCGAGGGGAGTGTTTGATCGAGGTAAATATTAATTTTGAAAGTTATAAGTGATTCTTGCCAAACCGTAGGCGTACTTTCGAAGATATTTATAATCTACATAGATATGTCCACAGTCGGCCCAGCCGCCACCCCAAGAGTTTCTGAGGATAAAATACCCTTTTTCAGTTGCCTTCTCAACTCCTGAAGGTAAGTCGTCATTTTTGACAAAACCAACAAGAACAGACGCGTGTCCGCCACCACCATCGCGGTCTGCGTAACGAACGTAGTTATCTCCTCCTCCTTTGTTTCTAAAATTTGATTTAACTGTAAAAGATACAATAATAGGGTCACCATTATTTAGATAATTAATCGCTGTATCTAAAGAACCTGAAGGGTTAAAAATATTCCAAAATGAGTAGCGCGAGTTAATCATGACATGAGGTTTTGGTCTGCTTGGTACTGTATAGTTAAAATTAATTCCGCTAATAGTTTCGTTTGATTGGAAAGCATAGTTTGTGCATTTTTGTCCCGAGTAATTTTGACAGCTTTTTGGATGCTTCTTTGTACTTGAGTCGTATGGATCCATGTGTCTACCTGGGTTATAAATCCAATGCTTTTCTAGTGGGATGGGAAGTGACTTGTTCTTCACTTTTTTCAGCGCACTCATGGTATTTAAGCCATACTGATAACGGCCCCACCATCCACCGTAAATTTCATTATAAAAATAACTGAACTGCTCAGATAGGTTGTACTCTGTTTTTTTATTTTTTAATAATCGAATTTCCAGTGCACCAACGGTAGCGAAAGCACTACAAGTTCCCCGACTTTTTTGATTTTTCACACACGGAGTGAAATATTTAAGAGCATATTCTTTGTTTTTAAGAAGTCCATTTTCATCAAGTTGTGAGTAATTGCATCGTTGAGCATTATCAGTTGTATCATTACTGACATGATTATATCCGATCGCCTGATCACATGAGCCCATTGCTTCCCATTTATCCTCACTTGTTGGAGACTCGCTTGGTGTGGCAAAACCCTCAATGACTTTTCCGACTAACGGATAAACTCTTTTATTAAGAAGGTCTTGCATTTGCTTCGCATTTAACCTGGAAAACTCAAATACAGAAGGAAGGCCACGGTGAGTTTCTTTTGGTATAGACTTTAAAATCTCTGCGTATTCAAGACCGAGTGATTTTGCATCATTAACATTTTCAAATGAATCACCAAGGCTTGAGAGAATATCTCCTGGGCCGTTTAAATAAAAATCTCCATCTTTTATTCGAGTTTCAAGAATTTTTCCTTTTCGGTCGACCTGATTCATTTGCTCGCGAATTTTTGAACAGAGGAGAACGCGTCTATTTTTGTTTACGCACTCTATAAATCGCTTCGCTAGTCCTGTAACGACTCTTAATTGAGCATCCGTAAAATGATTTGCTTTAAGATCCTTACTAACCTCTATCGACTTGAGTGCACTTTTTAACTGGCTTGCTTCAAGTTTTAACTCATTCATTAACTGAGGTTGTGACAACCGAACAGTGGTGCTGCCCAAATCTGTTGGTCTTGAGGGGGGAGCCGCAATTGCGTGCTGGGTGATGATTGCGCCAATCATTAATGCAGATTTAAAAGACATGTATAATTTCTCCTTTGATTTCGTTAAGGGACCTTTTAGTGGGTTTTTGGTTTTTTTACTAATGTTAGGAGAACGATCAGCATTTGAACATTATTAAAATTCCATTATTTACAGTTTTCCTTGTGAGAAAATGTGATGTTTCTAGTAGAAAAGCAGTTTCTTTTTGACACTTGTCCGAGCGGCCATTATCTTGCCTTCCATCGAAGGAGATAAAGAATGAATAAGAGTTTAGTGACTAATCTTGGTGCAATTGGATTGATTATCATGGGATTTTATTCTCCGGTATACGGAGATCAAATTCGAATCATGGGAATGTACAGTTTTTCAGGCGCCATTACAAACTGGCTCGCTATTCATATGTTATTTGAAAAAGTGCCAGGACTTTATGGTTCAGGAATTGTGACGGAGCGTTTTCAAGATTTTAAGGCCGGTATTCGGAACCTCATTTTTAATCAGTTTTTTACACGAGAAAATATTCAAAAATTTCTTCCCGAAATGAGTAGTGGCGTCATGCCTGATCCGGAAGGAGTATTCAATCTCATTGATTTTGATTATGTGTTTATCAAAATGAAAGAAGCCATCATAAATTCTCCATTTGGTGGAATGCTTGGCATGTTTGGAGGTGAGCAAGCGCTTGAGCCACTCAAGCCACAATTTGAAGCTCGATTTAAAGAAATTATCATTCACATCCTGACGAATGAGGCATTGTTCAAAAAACTTCTTCCGGCCGGTGAAGACTCAACTGGGTTTGAGGCGCAAATTACATCAATTATTGATGCAAGGCTTGATGAACTGACACCTCAAATGGTGAAAGACATTATTCAAACAATGATTCGTGAGCATCTCGGTTGGCTCGTTGTTTGGGGTGGTGTCTTTGGTGCGCTGATTGGTCTTGTGAGCACATTCATTTAATTGTTTATCACTCTAAATAAAATTTTTTGAAATAAGGAAATTTCTGCAAAATGCCGATCTATTTACATGAAAATTTTTTTGGGCATTATTGTTTTTTTTTCACTTGCTCGTGCACGAGCAGAATCATTTATACCCACTTTCGATGGTAAATATGGCACAATTGTTGGTGAAGAATACTGGATTTTTGACGACAACAAAGAAGGAAGTCCCTACTCAAGGCACGAAGTTATCTGGAGTTATGAAGAGGCGCCAAGCGCTGCACAAGCGTGCGCGAAAAAAGGACATGCTCAACTTAAGTCATGGCTCGCAGATGAGCATTCTATTGTTTCAAAGTATTTAAAAGTTATTGGAAGCTCTGGTGGCGTGACCAGTTTTTTTATGTGGACGAATGATTATCAAACGATGAACGCTAAAAATAAAGGGCTCTTTCCTCGCGAGGCAAGAGTTTGGAATTGGGAGGACATGTTTTTAAAATATGAATCAACGGTTCTACCCAGTGGAGAGTGTGTAATCCCAAAATTTTCAGAGGTTACCGAGAGCTTGCGATTAATTGCCGAGAAGCAAGAAGAAAAAAGAAAAAGTGAGCTTAATATCATTCAGCGCATATTTGATGGTAATCGCTCACGAATTTTTGAGCAACAGATAATCGAGATACAAGATGCTCGTGAAAATGCTCAATCTGTTAATTCCAAATAGTGATGAAAATGATTAATTTAATCAAACCGAAACGACTGATGAAGCTTCTTCGTTTTTGGCCTCCTTACTTTTTTAGTGGAATAAAAATTGTTAGCGTGAATGATGATTTTACCAAAATTGATGTATGCATGAAGCAACGCTTTTGGAACACGAATTATGTCGGTTCTCATTTTGGTGGCTCCCTTTATAGCATGTGTGATCCGTTTTTCATGTTCATTCTACTTCATCATCTAAAGGGGCACGTCATTTGGGATAAAGGGGCGAGCTTTAAATTTAAAAAACCAGGATATAGACGTGTTTACGCCACATTTGAAGTTGATTTGGAGACAATTGAGCAGTTAAAGCACGAAGCGGACAAAAGCTATAGTATTTCACCTATATTTAAAACGGTTGTGGTTGATGATAGAGGCGATGTTATTTTAGAGCTTGAAAAAATACTTTACGTTAAAAAGATACGTTAAAAAGAAAGGCTAAGGTGATGAAATTACAAATGGCCGACAAAAGTATAGACATATAAAAATTACAAGAAAATAGGGCCAAGTAGTCATATTTGTTAGTATTTAGCACAAGTTATAACTGAAAGGTCTGTCTGTGGCGAAAATTAGCGTTTACTTTAACAACTCGTCTTCACGAGCAAAAAGTGATGTTTGGGCGAAACGTCTGAGTGATTACTTTTTTCGGCATGATATTACTTTTTATCACCCTTTAAGTTTAATTGATCTCTCCCAAAGTTTAAAAAAGGATGTGAGTAATCACGTCGATTATATCTTTTCAGTGGGGGGCGATGGGACTGCGAATAAGATTGTGCAAGAAATTATTGGTACTGAGGTAAAATTACTTATCATTCCAACAGGAACGGCCAATGATCTCGCGAGAGAACTAGAAATTAGTGACAACATTAAAAGTATCGCCAAAGCATTTAATCAAAAGGAAACACTTACACTCGACGCGATTAATATTAATGGAAACTATATGTTAACAAGTGGAGGGTTGGGTTTAACGAGTACTGTTGCAGAAAAAATCAACCAATATCGAAAAGATATTCCAGGTTTTAAGCGTCTGATGAAATTATCTGGTGATCTCATCTACCCAATATTTTTAGCAAAAGAATATTTATCGCCATTAAAGCAATATTCTCTCCACATAGAATCACCTGACTATCCAAGACTTGAGAAAATTGTGAGTTCTTCTTTCATCATGATTAACAACCAAAAAAAGGTTGGAGGTAATTTTACAGTTGCTCCTGAAACAAAGAATGACGATGGCCTTTTTAATGTCACCATATTTTGTCACAAGAATAAATTAGACTTAATAAATGTAACGTTGAAAATAATGAAAGGACTAGATGTTTCAAATGATCCAAACTTGATCGTCTTTGAAACAACAAAAATTGAAATTACAAATTTAGGTTCTGAGGATTTAGCATTTTTTGGCGACGGAGAAATTTTATGTCGTGATAAAACATTTTCAATTCAGTGTCATCATCATGCTCTTCAAGTTTGTCGGTTTGATGAGAGTTCGTTGTTAAATAAAATTATCAAGCTAGATGAAGTGGGACTGCAATGAGTATATTAATCACTGGTGCCACAGGTTTTATTGGAAAGGCGTTAGTAAAAGAATTATCACTTTTAGATAAAAATATTTTTATTCTTGTGCGCTCTCATTCTTTGAAAAAAGCCAGCCTACTTTTTTCAAAATTTCCTAATGTACGTTTGATTTCAGGTGATTTAACACATGTTAACGTGCTAAATGATTTAAATGATCTAAAAATACTTGCTTGTGTTACCGAGATTATTCATTTGGGGGGAGGGTATAATATTCAAATGAGTGAGGAAGAGGCGTATTTGCAAAATGTATTAGGGACCCAAAACCTTTTGGCCTTGACTCGGAAAATAAAGTCTTTGAAGAGAGTTCATTTGACCAGCTCATTCAGTGTCGTTGGTAATTTAAAAAAGAGTGCGAATGCTACTGATTATGCTTGTAGCGATGAAAAATTATCAGCTTACAGTAAAAGTAAAATGCAGGCAGAGAAAATGGCCATGACCTTTATTAAAAAAACGATAGGAGTTGATTTAATCGTTTATCGCCCAGGGATAGTAATTCCTGATAATTGTTCATCGCTTGAGAAAATAGATGGACCTTTTTATTTGATAAGAAATTTACTTAGATTTAACTCAATTATTAAATATCTACCTAAAACCTTTGTGACTTTTTATCCATACTCAAAGGATGCTTACTTACCACTTGTAAGTGTTGGCTGTGTCGCCAAATTTATTGCATCAAAAATAGACGGTAACTATCAAGAAAAAATATCCTCATTTTATATAGTTGATTCAAATAAAAAAAGTGTTCGTAATTTTATTGAAGAAATATTATTTCATTTTGATAAAAATTTAAATTTAAAGCCTTTTTATACTAATATTGGAAAGAGGTTGAATACCGCCTTCGGATTAATGCCAAAAGAGCTTAGCTCGTTTGGATATTTTTCGACCGAGTTAAAAGACTCTAAAAATTCTGAAGAATCACTCTTGATTAAAAAACACAATAATATTTCAGTGAAAATGATGATTGATCAGACAAGAGAATTTATGGCAGGAGAGATTCATGACTAAAGATATTCTTTTTTTATCAATGGAAGCTCCTGAAAATAACAATGATTATTCTTTTGATATTTTTGGATTCAATGTAAATGTTAAAGAGCTTGGTGTGAATTTCAATTCTAAATTAATGATTGAACTAGTTGATCGGTATCATGATGAGTTTGA
>JAURQB010000024.1 GCA_030836365.1 Bdellovibrionota bacterium
ATTTGTTTTGAGTTTCTAAAATTGAAATAGAATATCTTTTCCCAAGCATATTTTTCCATCGTAAATATCTTAAATGGTACTGCGTTTTATAAAGCCCCAATAAAATAATAAGTAAAATTCCGATACTGCTCATTAATTTCTTCTTATCAAAGTTAACTTTAAAAAAATAAATCATTAAAAAATAAAAGCTCGAATAATAAACCCTCAAAATGCCAGGGCGACCAAAAAAGCCAAAGAGTAGATAGATCGACACAAGGGTGATAAAAGAAAGTAAAGCTTGCCTGTACCTACATTTCTCTTTACGACTTGAGCATGCTGAGAACAAAAACACTGTAATTGAAAATAATATAGATATATCAAAAAGACTTTTCAAGGAGCGAATCGCACCTTCTAATTTTTTCAAATTGCTTTTTTGAGGAATATGCTTAGAACTCAATTCGCTATAAGTCTCCTCCATAAGATTTTCATCTATAAAAAACCAGTTTGACACCATTTTTAAGTCATTTTTGCTCATGTTAAGGTCCAACTTTGAATAATTTTCTATCAAAAAAGCTCCACCACCGTAATCCATAAATTTCTTGGTCTGCTCTGAAAATAATATTTCTCCTTTATCGTGAATAATTTTGTTATTTTCAATGTGAAGAAGACTACATACTGCAACTAGCACAACAAGAAGAAAGATTTTACCTCTGTCGATATTCTTCCCAACGACATGAATAACTCCCCCTATAATTAACGATAATGCAAAAACTTCCTTACGAACCATAAAGCTTAAAGTCATCAAAAACAAACTTAAAAACCAAATAGCTCTCTTTAGGTTCAAACTAATATTTAACCTTTGAAATTCATAAATCAAAAATCCAGTAATGAATATTAGACCTGAAAGGATACTGAATTGAGGATTAAACAAAAAGAAAGCATGACATATGCTAATTATTAAATATGCAATATTCCAATTTGAGTTCAAAAAATTTTTCGCATATAAAATTGAGACAAAGAAGCTGAGGTAGGTAAAAATCATGAAAAAAAGGCAATACCCGTCAACAAAAGTACCAAAATTAAGTGCTCGATAAATGGTAATTAAATAATTATGTTGAAAATAAAGAGGCAAATCTTGCATACCAAAATAACCAAGAGCCTTTGCCCTGTAGGCAATATCATCGTTAGTTAAAAAAGCTGGATTTACAAAGAAAAACATTAAGAGAGTTATTATAAAAAATAAACTAAAACCCATAATAACAGATTGATTTTGATACGTTTTATGCAAACTTTTCAAGATTAATACCCTTTACTTTTTAGTTATAAGCCTAGAAATTATTACAAATATCACATACATATTTGATATCATCCTCTGAGTGCATGAAGCTAGAAGGCAAACTTATGATTTCATCATGAATTTTTTCTGTAACTGGATATTCATTGGTGAAAAATTCACTCAATGCTTCCTGATTGTGAGGGGGGATAGGATAATGAATAATAGTACCAATGCCATTTTTTGATAAATATTCTTGAAATTTGTTTCTCTCATTTATCCTTACAGCAAATATATGAAAAACATCTTCATAACGTGCATCAACGACAGGAAGCCTGAATTTATCAGTGTTTAGGTTTTCGAAGTAAATTTGAGCAAGTTTTCTTTTGTGTGCATTAAGTTCATCCAGTTTTTTTAATTTAAAATTAAGAAATGCAGCTTGAAGTTCATCCAGTCGCGAATTATAACCAACATACTTGTTGTAGTATTTTTGGTGAGAGCCGTAATTTCGAAGTGCAGATATTTTTTCCTTGAGCTTCTCACTGTTAGTTGTGATCGCGCCAGCATCACCAAGCGCACCTAGGTTCTTTGTGGGATAAAAACTGAAGGCGTTACAATCTCCCCAGCTGCCAGCAATCTTTCCGTCCAATTTTGCACCATGCCCTTGAGCGCAATCTTCAACAACTTTGAGTCCATGATCATTAGCGATGTTCATGATTTCTTTCATGTCACAAATTTTTCCATACATATGAACAGGCATAATGGCGACGGTCTTATTATTAATCGCTGCTTTTATATTTTTTGGACAAATATTTAGAGTGTCATCATCTGGCTCTACGAGTTTTGGCACAAGACCTGCCCTCATAATCGATAATACTGAGGCGACATAAGAGTTTGCAGCGACAATGACTTCCCCCCCTTTTACTAACTCCAAAGCATCAAGGGACAAAATCAAACCATCAAGCCCAGAAGCCAGCCCGACAGAGTGCTGAACATCACAATACCTAGCAAAAGATTCCTCAAAACTTGAAACTTCTTTTCCGAGGATAAAATAACCCGTATCTAAAAACTCCTTGAATGTTTTTAGAAAATCGTCGTGATAAATTTTATTTATGTCTGCTAAATTTTCGTATGGAATTTTCATTGGCTCTCTTTAAAAGTGGTTGATCATTTATATTATATCGTATTTTACAGTTTCATCTATTGGGAATGACTTGACCAGCTGACTAGAAAACAAATCTTATTGACTCAAAAACGAGTAAACTGTCTATTTTCTAAAAACTGATTAAGAACTGCCTTTTTCTAAATAAATTAAAAAGTTAGACGATTAGTTAACACCAATATTGAGGAATGAAATGAAAAGACTTAAAGAAGTGCGAAAGAGCACTCAAGCGACAAAGAATGTGATTATTCACCCTTCTGCAGTTATCGAAGATGGAGTGTTATTTTCGGATAATTTTGAAAAAAGAGATGCCCCAATAACGATTGGAAAAGATTGTGTGATCGGCGCTGGTGCCATTCTTTTAAAAGGGGTTAATATTGGGCAAGGATCCAGGGTTCTCCCTGGAAGTATTGTCAAGCATGACACTCCTCCACAGTCTGTCATACAGGGTAACCCTGCCAGAGTTGTCAACTACACAGCAAGCAGTGATCACGTTAACGGTATCATTGAGCATCCTTTTGATTATATTAAAAACCAGACGGGCGTTCTCTCCGTTTGCGTATCTGGTAAAAATGCACCATTTGAATTCAAAAGAACATTCACGCTGATAGAAATTGAGAGTGGTAACACAAGAGGGAATCATGCTCATAAAGAATGTCATCAATTTCTTACTTGCTATGGTGGCAAGGTAGAACTTTTTTGCGATGACGGAGTAAACCGAAAAGTTATTACGCTTGAGCAAATGAAAAATACAGTACATGTCTTACCGGGAACATGGATTGCTTTATTCAACTTTGAAAAAGGTGCTGTTGTGACTGTTCACACTTCTCATGAATATGATGAAGCTGACTATCTTCGAGACTATGCTGAGTTTCTGACTTATAAAAAGACTTTACTTAAAATAATAAAATGAAAGAATGGAACATATATAAAAATTACGGGTTAATATGCAAAAATTAAAATTTTCAGAAGTTAAGCTAAGTAAGGAATATACTCAAAACTCATGGAGCAAAAGTCACTTATCTTGTCCGTCCCCAATTCATATTAAAGAGAAGTCCACAATTAGAGTTTATTACACCTCTATAAGTAGTGACAATAAAGGCTATATCTCTTTTTATGATGTTGATGAAAATAATCCTTCAAAAATTATATATGAGCATGATCAACCTGTATTATCCTCGGGGATAAAAGGAACCTTTGATGATAATGGTGTCTTTTGCGTCTCTGTAATTAATAGAGACGAGCAATATGAGCTTTATTATATCGGCTTTGAGCTATCAGATAAAATTAGATATAAAATTTTTACCGGCTGTGCGGTAAGCAAGGATGGAATAAATTTTGAAAGAGTTTCAACAACCCCGCTACTGGATAGGGTTAAGGGGCAAGAGTATTTTAGAGGTGGTCCTTTTGTCTATAAAAAGGATGAAGGGTACAAGATGCTTTATATCGGCGGTGGATCGTGGGTTAACACACCAATGGGAGAGAAACCTGAATACCATATATTCGAAGTGTCAGAAATTGAAAAATTTAAATATTCGGATTACCTGCCAGTAAAAATGTTTGATTACAAATTGGATCAACACGGCTTTGGTCGACCTGTTTCATATACAATTAGAGATATTGAGTATTTATTTTTTTCGACTCGATCGGTGGAAACTGGCCTCTACAGGCTAGATGGAGAAGTAAGAGATTCTGGTGAGCAAATTGATTTCTCACCGCTCTATGACGCAACTAAAGAAAGTGAGCTTTGTTATTTTACTCCCATTCTAGTCAATGATCGAAACTTTGTTTTTTTTAATGATGGCAACTTTGGACGTAAAAAAATTTACGTTACTGAAATAATATAAAAGGGATTCTCATGAAAAAAAAATTAGTACTTTTTGGAGATGGATTATCGGCCGAGGTTTTTTATGAATATTTTCAAAAAGACTCTGAATATGAAGTCGTTGGATTTGTTACTCCAAAAGAATTTAGGAAGCAAGACACTCTTTTCGACCGCCCAGTTGTCGACTTTGAAGATATTAATAACCACTTCCCAAAAAGCGAACACAACGTCTTCATATCTGCAGTATTTAATAAATTAAACCGTTTGAGAAGACAGTATTTTTTGGACATAAAAGAACAAGGTTATAACTTAGCAAGTTACGTAAGTTCCAAAGCAATGGTTTGGGATAATGTCAAAATAGGTGAAAACTGTTTTATTTTTGAAAATAACGTCATTCAGCCATTTTGTAAAATTGGTGATAATAATATTTTCTGGAGCGGAAATCATTTCGGTCATCACACAAAACTAGGTAACCATAACTTTCTTGCATCACACGTAGTTATTTCAGGAAACTGCCGTCTTGGTGATTGTGGTTTTTATGGTGTAAATGCAACACTGGGCGATGGTGTTACAGTTGAAAACGATTGCTTTATTGGTGCCGGCAGCTTGGTAACAAGAGACCTTAAAGAGGGGTCATTTCTAAGGGGCAACTTTACAACACCTGCAGAGGTTTCCTCTTATGAAAAATTTGGTGTTGAAAAATTATGACCTGGGAAAAATATCAACCAGATAACGCTGAAGAATGGAATGATTTTGTTATCAAAAACAAAATACATTTCTTTTTTTTAAGATCCTACATGGACTACCACAATAATCGCTTTGAGGATCATTCTCTAATCCAGCGGGACGATGAAAAGATTATTTCTATTTTTCCAGCTAATAAAAAAGATAATAGACTCATCTCTCACGGAGGTCTTACATTTGGGGGAGCATACTTCTCGGATGAAGCAAACACATCTATCTTTTCATGGATTGAAAATATCCAACAACTTAAGGTTTATGCTAAAGAAAATAAATTTGAGCAGATTATATATAAGCCTTTACCCCATATTTATAAAAACAAAATCTCTTTTGAGGAAGAAAGTGCTCTAATCAATGAAGGTTTTGAACTATTTAACTCAAGTCTTTCGATGAGTCTGAGGCTAGACCAAGATATAAAATTATCTTCAAGAAGAAAAAGGATGATTAAAAAATCCAAAGATCTCGTATTTGAGGAAGTAGAAGAGCATATACTTTATCCGACTATTGCGAAACTTCTCAAAGAAAAATATGATGTTACACCAATTCACTCACTTAGTGAGCTTGAATATTTAAAAGAGAATCATCAAAAAAATATTTCTTCTTTTGTCGCAAAAGACGAGAATGACAATATTTTAGCAGGAGTCATTTGCTTCAACCATGAAAATACAGTACATACTCAATACATATCATCCACTGATGAGGGACGCTCCACAGGTGCACTAGATGGTCTTTTCAATTATCTATTTAATATCTTTAAAGATAATTACAAGGTCTTTGACTTCGGTACATCCATGAATAGAGATGACTCAATAAACTTTGGACTCCTAAAACAAAAAAGTGAATTTGGCTGCAAAGTGACTCCCTACAACTACTATAAAATAAACCTTAAGGATTAAGATGGACAAGCTCTGCATAATTGTCACTCTTTACAAAAGTAAATCAACAATAGATTTCCTACTTGAAGAAGCCAATAAGTTTAGTGAAAGCTGTAAATTATTTATACCAGAATTTGTCTTTGTGGAGGATAGATGTCCAGAGTATTCTCTAAAGTACCTTTTATCAGAAATTAATAAATACCCGAACATTAAATATATATATTACCGACTTTCAAAAAACTTTGGTGCCCCCAAGGCGATGAAATGCGGTTTCACATGTGGCAATGGAGATTACTACACAACAATA
The DNA here is from genome assembly GCA_030836365.1 of Bdellovibrionota bacterium. Taxonomy (GTDB): domain Bacteria; phylum Bdellovibrionota; class Bacteriovoracia; order Bacteriovoracales; family Bacteriovoracaceae; genus UBA1511. Next base: position 6,163 of record JAURQB010000024.1, read on the forward strand.
GGTTCAGACCTACAGGAAGGCTTTGGCTCTGTTGCCAGAGCTTATGAAAAATTAAAAACAGAAAATGCTGATGTTTGTTTCGGAGTAAGAAAAAAAAGAAATGACCCTATAATTAGTAAAGTCTACTCTTCTATATACTGGTATCTATATCGAAGGTTTATAATTCAAGAAATTCCTCCCGGTGGCGTTGACTTCTTCGTTTGCAATAGAAAAGTTCGAGATTCTTTTTGCGAAATAAAGGAAATAACGAGCTTCATGGTAGGGCTCATTTATTGGCTAGGTTTCAAGCGCGTATATATTGACTACGAAAGATACGAAAGAAAATTTGGAAAATCATCTTGGTCATTTACAAAAAAAATTTCTTATCTAGCAGACAGTGTGTTTTCTTACTCTAAACTTCCAATTAACATCTTGATGTATTCTGGTGCCATTGGAGTATTCTTGTCTGCAAGCTTGGGAATAATTACCTTTATAGGAAAAATATCTGGTAAGATCCCTGTCCAGGGCTATACGACGCTTATTATTGTTCTCTGCTTCTTTTCAAGTCTTCTCATTCTCGCGTTAAGTATACTAGGACAATATATTTGGAGAATATTTGATAATACTAAAAAGAGACAGCTTTACGTGATCGATAAAGACTTTAGTTCCGACGCTTAAACGTCCGAAAGAGGATCGGCGAATAGTTTCCAACTCCGGGGCCGAAGCCTTCGGCCATAAAACTAACAAGATGGGAGTACTTGACTTTGCCGCCTTCAGGGCGAATGAGTTGATGTAAAATACGAGAAACAAAAAAATGTGTGCTCAAATAGTTGGATGGCATGACCGATTCAATCTCAACTAATTTTTTATGATCGCGAAGAGCAAGGATATTAAACTCCCTCAAAAACCGATTGTGCTTTGAAGGCTCAATATTCTCCAGCTGCATTTCACGCCGAGCGCGATTTAAATTCACGAGTGGTTCAAAATAAGACTCACTATGAAAATAGCACCCACCCTCATTTAGATGATCAGCGATTAAATACAACGCTTGCTTTTGCTCTCGCGCCTCAAGAATATTAATAATCGATCGCTCTGACAAAATGACGTCAAATTTTTTCGGATAACTCTCCTTAAGCCTAGCATCTCCTTGATAGAAATCGACTCCAGAAAGCTCTCTGCTTTTGGCCAACGCTAAAAGCTCCGGAGAAAACTCCATTCCATACAAGTCAAGCGTCGGGAAACGCTCCTTAATTTTTGTCAGTAAAATGCCATTGCCACAACCAACATCTAAGACAGAGAAATTAAAGTCGCCTCGATCTTCTCCAAAGCGCTTGAGACTTTTTAAAAAGAAACCAATCTCCGCATCGCGAATAACTGGATCTTGAATAGTGGAGTTACGATGAAGCCCCTGATTTTTTGCCACCTTTTTATAGTGATCTAAAATAATGTGATCTGAATTTGTCGGTTCCATTTTTTTACTGAACCGTACAATCCTCCTCAGTCGCGCCTTGCAGGGTTGCCGGTTTTTTCATCTCCTCGAGCTTTTTTTCAAGGTCTTCTTCCTCGCCGCACTCTTCATCTTTTTTCTCAAGATCACTGAAATCATCTGGTGTACCACTGGCGCTATCTGATGTTGTCCCTTGAGAAAACGTGGGCGAACTTAACTTGACCGCTTCTTCCTTCTGACTATTACAACCGAGTGCGATTAATAAAGATAAAAATAGAATATATTTCATATTTTCTCCTTATGAGTTCGTTATTTCAGGTGTTTTTGAATCTGATCCAGCTTTGGGCATTGCGAGCCCCATTCCCTTCATCACAATCAATCGATAAAACCAACGGGGAACCTTTTCAGCAAACCTCATCAAAATATTCATCTGCCACGGAAAAACAAATAATGGCATTCGCTTTTCAATCGCCGCGTACATTTTTCCCGCCGCTTTCTCGCTGCTCATTAAAAAGGGCATTTTGTGGTCATTCTTTTGCGTCAATGGCGTATCAATAAAGCCCGGGCAAATCGCCGTCACGTCCACCCCTCGCCGCTTCCAATCAAGCCCATAACTTTCACATAATCTCAGTACCGCTGCTTTTGAAGCTGAATAGGGGCCTGCTCCCGGCAGACCTACAAGTGCGGCAACCGAAGCAACCCCCACCAAGTGACCTCCACTTTCCGGAAAGTTCTCCATCGCTGCATCAAAAGTATTAATCACACCAAGGACGTTTATCTTAATAACGTCTCTCGCAAGCGTAAAATTTACTTTGCCATCTTTTGGGCCCATGGCAATGCCAGCGTTTGCAATCATAACATTTAAAGGCCCATTTTTTTCACAGAATTTTTTAACCGCCTCTTTGATTTGCTCTTCGCTTGTTACATCAACCGCGTAGCAATCTAGGGAGTCATCATTTATTTTTGAGAGATCACGCCCGCAAACTCCAACTGTATGTCCTTTTGATTGATATAATTTTGCCAGAGAATAACCAATTCCAGTAGTTCCTCCAGTAATGAAAACATTCACACGATCCTTGTGAGGCATGTTTAACTCCTAAGATTTTTATTTGATCAATTTTTTAATATGAACATTATACAAAGCTTTTAGCATCAATGCAGAAAAAATAACTGCTGAAAGAAGACCTAAATAGTCTGTTTGTCCATGATCATGATGATGAGCGGCCTTAAAAACGGGTGATAGGTTTTGAGATGAATAATAAAAGTCCACCGCATAACTTAAGGCAAGAGACACAAAAGAAATGCTCAGAATATTAATCACAACTCCCTTTCGGCCAATGTATTTTTGAAGCACGAGAATATTAGAAATATTAGTCGCCGGGCCAACAAGTAAAAACAAAAGAGCTGCTCCCGGAGATAAACCTTTTAAAACAAGGGCCGCAGCAATCGGAGTCGTCGCGCTCGCGCAGACGTACATTGGAATCCCTGCAAATAAAATAATCAGTTTCGCTGCCGTTCCGTTAAAATTGGTAAACATATCTACTGGAATAAAGTAATCAATTGCTGCGCCAATGAGGATACCTACAGCAAGCCAACTAACAATATCCTCAAGAAGTTCAAAATAGCCAAAGCGAAAAATTTCCACCAAGCGATTTGGCTTTTTAAGTTCGCGCTCTTTTTGCGCTTGCATTTTTTTACAACAAGGTTTCTTTTCTGGCGCATCATCAACATATTCAAAATCATTAAAAAAGCGTTGAAAAATTCCTGCAAGCGTCGCTGAAATAAAAGCCGCGATCGGGCGAAAAATAGTCATTGGAAGATCCATTAATCCATAGGTCACCATAATGGAATCAACTCCGGTTTCTGGAGTAGAAATAAGAAAACTTGAGGTAGGCCCATTTTTGACACCGGCCTTTCTGAGTGTAACCGCGGAAGGAATAACCGAGCATGAACATAGAGAAAGGGGAATTCCAAAAAGGCTCGCCTTCACAATATCGCCAATCGTTCCGTTGTTGATAAATTTCTTCACCTTTTCCACATTTAAAAAAACGTGAATAACACCGGCCATGAAAAGTCCCAATAAAAGAAATGGGGACATCATGATTAAATATTTTCCTAAAGCTTCTAAAAAGTTCATAATAAATTTATCTCACAATAAGGATGGTAATGACATTTTTTCTTTTGATTCTCACAGGCCTTGGCGTCGGTATTATATCGACATTTTTTGGCGTTGGTGGAGGAATCATTGCCATACCCGCGTTATATATGCTTTTCCCGGAAATTACACCTCAAATTGCCATTTCCAGCTGCATGGGAATGATATTTATCAATTCAATGATCAATGTCAGAAGCTTTATTAAAATTGGAAAAAAACCCAACCTAAAAGTTGTTCCGGCCATGGGTTCGGGAATTTTTACGGGTGTTCTTATCGGCATCAAGGCGACGACTTATTTAAACCCGGTGCAGTTAAAGATTTTTTTCGCAGGACTCTTATATTTTGTGGCCGGCAGGCTCTTATTTTCTAAAAAGCTCCGAGCACCTGGAGACACCTGGGCACCCGGAAAAGACTCTGGTGATCGAGCGAAGGAGTTTTTTGTCGCCATGGTTGGTGGAATTGTTGCAGGTCTCACAGGTCTAGGTGGCGGTGCGATTATGATTCCCCTTTTTATTACCATGCTTGGAATTCCGTTAAAGCTCATTCCCTTATATTCCAACCTCGTCATGGGCTTTGGTGCTTTTGTTGGTGTAATGAACTACAGTCTATTTTTCGAAAATCCAGCATTTAAATTCGATAGTTTAATTGATTCAGGCCAAATTGGTATGCTCAATGTTGTTCTCGTTGTCTGTTTAGCAGGTGGAAGCTTTCTAACCTCTAAGCTCGGAGCAAAACTATCCCAGAGAGTACCGGAAAAAAAATCGCGACAGCTATTCGCAACGCTTTTGGTCATTATCGGGGGAAAAATTTTTTATCAAACACTATCAATTTTTAATTGACGAACAATCCCCCGATCCCTATATTCAAGATCTCTTAATTGCGGGGGCGTAGTTAAGTTGGTTATAACGCCGGCCTGTCACGCCGGAGGCCGCGAGTTCGAGTCTCGTCGCTCCCGCCACTTATTTAAAAATTGGATCACCTCGGTGGTCTTTTTTTTTGCCTTTTTTCCCCTGAAAATATTACTCACTTACCTATCCACTTCCCCATCATCTTGCTAGTTAACTCTTGAAAAAATAAACAATCTACTGGAACAACCATGAAAAACCTTCTTTCAATCCTCGTGCTAATATTTATCACCATCTCATCAAGATCGATGGCCGCAGAATTTAATGAAAGCGAGATTTTTGACATCTACAAAAAAGCGACAAGGGATGGCCAAGTAACTCGATACGAAGCCGATAAAATCATCCATGCTGCTCAAAACCCCTACTCGCCGACAAGCTCGCACGCTGGAAATAAATTTTTAGAAGCTCTTTCTTGGTACAACGATATCACTGTCGGTAACAAAGACGGTTATTTCACACTTAGAGAACTTAGTGTTGCCTTTGATCAACAAGTTGAAAAATACCTTACTGTTCTTTTCCAACAAGCGAGCGCAACGGAGAGAGTTTCAGCATGGAAAATGGTTCAAAAATTAAAAATCCTAGAAAAAACAATTAAGCAGTCTGGAAAATCTTATTACACTTACCGAGCAAAGCAACTAGGCGAAGTTTCCTATGAAAATGAATGGAATAGAAAAAACACAATCCGTTCAAGAGAAGATTTTAATAGAAGGGTAATAGAGGCATCCTGGAGAAGACCGGTACTCGTCAAGTTTGGTCTTACTTATTGCGTTCATTGTCTTTTAATGGAAAATCTCGGATCAGTTCCAGCAGTAGCAAAAAAATACAAAGGTCAGATAGATGTCTACAAGCTATGGTGGAACCCAAATGATTCACGACAATTTGGTGAATTAAATACAATCGCTTCTGAAGAAGGAATCACAAGTAGTCCAATGTTTAATCTCTATATTGATGGCAAACTTGTAAAAAGTGGGTACGCATTTCCTGATGAAAATGGCGATGGGATGGAAGAATTCTTTTCTCTATAAATTTTCTAATTTCGTCGAAGATAAAATCAAACCGCTTCGTTGTCCAACTTTAACTTTCCCATTAGGAAAAGCAATCATCTCGCCGTCCTCTTGAACCGTGTAGGTCTCAACAGAGTCCGATGCAAGAACATCACCACGCCGATACTCTGTAAAGTTCGCGGTATCGTCACTGATGTTAAATTGATAATTTTCATCATGCCGAATCAGCTCTTTTTTCACCTGACACAAAACAGGAAGCTTTTCATCAAACGCAAATTTTGTATTTGAAATAAGTGCTCGAAGGACTCCCTCTGCTTTTGAAAAGTCATCTCGTCTATTTTCTCCAAACTTCTCTACTTTTCCTAATTCAAGAGTAAATGCATCTGCGCCATGAACATCACTTGAGTAGAAACTCAGCGTAGTTGCGCTTTTATGCATAAATAGAACCGCCTCAATTCCCATTGTCGAAAATAATTGTAATTGTCTCTTTGAAATATTTCTTCCAGGTTTCAGATATGGATAGACAGCAAATCGTCGATAAACACTTGGCCGGATAGCAGTATGAAGGTCGTAATGAACCTTATGATGATTTGAGTACTGATTAAAAAATCTAGTGATTTCTTTCTGAATTAACTTGGCCCTAGGCGCTTCAATATCATTCTCTGGGTAATTTGAAAATTCGTCAGAAAACATTCGGTTTAAATTATCTTGTATAAACCTAGTTGATTTTCTCATTGCTGATAGGTGCCCAAAAATAATCAATAATGGATGATGCACTTGAATTCTACCAGCAACAATATCTGAAAGTAGATCATTTACTATCTCAATCGGCGCTGTTTCATTTCCATGAATACCACAAGAGTAAATGTAAGTTGATGACTCAGTTGAAACATCTCTTGGAGTAATCTCTACAATACCTTCAGCTACATGTGAGATGGTGACGTTACTCAGGTGAGTTATGTCACCAATTAACGGTAGTTGGTTATTTAAAATTAAAGCTAAATAATTAGTAAAACTCATTCGCGCTCCATTAGTGCATTTAGTACTCGGTCGAGCAGATGCACGCTAACAAAACACGTCTGAGTTGATATTTCAACGATGCATTTTAGACTTCGTCATTAAATACCGCGAACAAGCGTGCAATATTTTTGATACAGGCCCAGGATATTTGTATAGGCGCTGTCGATATACGCTATTTTCTTGATGCCAGCATTTTTTCTGGCCGCTTCAATTGAGGCGTCCCCGACCGTGACAAGACCAAGATAATTAACCGTGCAAGACTCACCAGTTTTTGAAACTCCACCCCTTGCAAGAGTCGTCGTGACATTTCCCTTGCTGGAAGTGTAGATAATACCTGTCATGTGCGGTGACGCACAAGATGTAAGCATTCCAGACAATAATAATAATCTTAAAATTTTCATTTCCATCCCCCCTCAATGGCTACTATCGGGATACGGAGATGGTAAACTTACTTCAATACTTTTTATTTATATAGAACATCCACATCTTCAAAGGTCTTAAGTTTTAATCCAAGCTCTAAACCAACTTCAATCGCCATTAAACGAAATTTATTTTCTTCGGTAAGAATAAAGTATCGATATTGCTCATTACGAAGAAGTGATCGAATTTTATCTCGATTAATAACATCATCACCTAAGAGCCATTTATATTTTTTTACACGATTCCAAATTTTAAATCCAATTTGAGAATAGAAATCTGACACAACGTAAGAATCCCTAGGCGAACTCTTCATTTTATTATGATCTTGAATAAATGAAACTACAGGATTGAAACGTGTTTCCAGTCGAAGATGATTATATACAAGAGGGAGAGAAAAGATAAGAACACTCATAAGAACGGGGATTTTAGTATGCTTTATTTTCACAATATAGATGAGAAGTAGCGACAATAAGCTTCCTGAAAAACTAAACATAATAAAAGTAAGATCTAATGAATCAGATAACTTCAGCATCCAAACAGAACCGAAGAAAATTATTTGAGAAATAACTTGAATAAAACATAACTGCTTAAAAAATCTAATATTCACAGTCGAATCAATAAAGAAGCGACAGCACAAAAATACAACACCTAAATATGAAGGCAATATATATAGAGGCTCTTTAGTTGAATTAAATGATAGAATTAAAACTGAACAAACAACACCAATCACCGAGAAATCAAAATGACTCATTTTTTTATTATTATTTTTACTTCCAAAATGAAGCAATCCTAAAATCACAAATGGAATGACCACAAATAAATCTCTAAGCATTGTATAAAAATAGTAATAAAAGGGCTGCCCCCATCCTCCACCATTTGACTTACTACCATAATCACCTGCCCCTGTAATCACGCCAAAATAAACATGATTCAACCACACATTCACGTCACCTGGAGATATTATCTGCACCGCCAGTAAATGAAGACTACTAGTCAGCATAAAACTAGATATTAGAATTAATGAATATTGTAGATATATAACAAGAGAGCACTCTCGGGAATATATTGATCGAAAGAGGATGAACAATAGTCCAACCCCAAAAGGACAGACAAGCCAAAGTTTTGATAAAAATGAAATTCCTAAAAATATTCCTGAAAATAAAAAATGAATTCTTTTCTTTTTCATTAACCCTGAATGACAAAAATACAGCGAAACAAACCCGGCGATTGACATAAGTGCCTCATGTTCAATATGCAAGTAGTAACTAATTGGAAAAATACTCAGCATCAAAATTTCGAGGACAGATTCGTTAGTAGAGCTGGAAATGATTAATTTTTGAAAAATAAATAAAAGAACAAAAAGAAAAAGCCCCACCAAAACGGCGGATGAGGAAATGAGGCCAATTGGAAGTATTTTATTAAAAGCATAAAAAACATAATGAAAAAAAGGCGTCATTAAGACATGGGGCATGGATTCTGTTGCCCAATCACGATGACCTCCAGGGTCATAACTTGGCCGCAGTAAAAATCGAGAAGGGCCCTCTTGCATATTTTTAACCATCTGCAGATTGATTGCCTCATCACTTGCGATAAATGAGTCGCGAGCAAGAGAGAAAATGACAAGAATAAAAATCAGAAAAAATAACTTCATAACAATAAGTATATATAAAGCAATAAAAGGACGAGGCCACTAGTCAAATATTGCGTATCAATTTAATTCAATAAATACCATTTAGAGCGACCTTTATTGATTTTAAATATTGAAAAACAAAATGCCGAAAGACAGTTGATGAAGTACATTATCGCATTTTTATTCACGATGAATTTGTTCGCGCAAGAAGCATGCATCGATTGTGACACTGGTAGCGTGCATGATTGTAGCCAAGAAAAAATCACTTATATGAAAAGAAACCTTGCGAGAAGTAAGCTAATTATTGAGCTTGCCGTTCATGAAAATTTAGACGAAACACCTGCATCAATCTTTGATGGCCACATTGAGATGCTCAATGAGCTAAGAAGCTGTCAAGAACAACTCGGCTTTAATAAAAACATATGCTCGGTAGGATTTAGATTTGAAAAACCAAAATCAAACAGATTCATTATTGACTACAATCTTGATTTTATTTCTGAAAAAGATAATCAATGCATTTATCGCCCTTTCAGCTCCCTGGTCATTGATAATCATAATGGAGAGCAATTAGTGCAGTCCTTAAATGGCCGATGGACTCTCAATCAAAAAATTATGTGCCAATCTGATGTTGATGGGAATATTTATAACAATCAAAGAAATTTTGTTTTAAATGACGACGGAGTACTCGCAATTGACTGGTTTATTGATTCAAAAATGATCACGAGACCTGAATTAGAGATTACAGATTCTGATATAAGAGTTAGTCAAAACATCGGAAGAAAAATTGAGATGGGAAGCGGGGTGAATCTATCAGTAGAGATAAATGATACGATTAACTTTAATTATTCTAATGGGCACAATATGGAGATAAATACACGAGGTGAGCTCCAGAGCTCGACATTTATCAAGCATGATTCATACAATCGGGCTTGCCAAACCAATACTTGGCGCAGAAGCGGTCGATCAAAACCATATTTTATCCCTAATCTAGAACTCAAACCAGCAGCATCAAATCTAAGAATAACAACGGTAAACAATTAGATACCTTGATTACTAAATCCTTTAAAAATCAACTCATTTTATTTAGCCATTTTTTTCCCTTCTCAGCACAATAAAACCTTCAATACTAAAATTAACTTATTAGAAATTGAGATTACCTTATGAAAATGATCATTTTTTTCGTGTTTCTGTCTTTACTTCAAAATCAATCCCATGCCTCAAGCATCTTTAAGTTGAAAGGGGAATTAAAAGATAGGGCCGAAAAAATTGAGTCGGGCGAATCTATTTCTGGAATGCCTGATTTTCCAGGTGAGGGTTCTGGATCCATTTATAGTAAATTAATCTCTTGGCTTTCACCAAGATATCGTACAATAGGGCGCAGACAAACTGATGCCATTTTCTATCATAATCAAAACTATAATTTAGGTGACCAAAACCTCGCAGGCATTGCCTGGCAGCGACCGATGGGTATTTTTAATATCGGTGCTAACAGAGGAATAGACCCAGTCGCGGGGAAGAAATTTCGCGTGAGTGACGTTTTTACCATAAGCGTAGGCGCTGTTACGTTTTTAAAGTACCTCAAAGATAACGACCATCTCGATATTGATGACGGACTTATCGGATTATTCTCTGGAATTGGTTTTCAGCGTACCTACCGATACCAACATATTGAAGATTCTTTTATCGATGCAGCTAAGAGTAATTTTAAAAAATTATTTTTAGCATTTACCTATTTAAGGCCAGAAAAAATTATTGAACTAGGTGCTGGCGAAAAAGTATTTGCTGAAGATTTCTTTGGCTTTGATGCAGGTATTTTTGGAAAACTTCCAACCCCTTGGTATATGACGCTTCAGGCGGCCCTCATGAAAGGTTTTAGCAGAACAAGAAGTGTTGAGTTTTACAGCTATGGAGCGGATCCGAGCAATCCAAATAAAAAAGTTATTAAATCGAATCTAAAGATAACAAAATCAAATGCTCATGGATTTTTTGCAGATCTTGTCCTAGATGTGTTTAAGTTATTTAAACTTACATTATTAAGTTTTAATATTTCTGCGGATTTTTCAAAATCGCTGAATCAAGAGTTTAGCTTTTATCAGCGAGATCTTCAGAGTATTAAATCAGGAGACCTTCGTAAACCATTTAAGAATTTAATCAAGCGTAAAGAAAATTTAACTGACGGAGTCCTAGGACAGAAAATCGCTTCTTGGAAGGAAACAGTCAAAAAGTCAGGAACAAAAAAGTATCAATCCATAAAAGGTGGATACGCAAATGAACTTGAGGAAAAAAAATACATAAATTTCACTAAAGATGGATATAGCGAAACATTCAATGCCAGCATTGAAAAATTCATTTATGTAAAAACGATTTGGAAAGAGCTCACAAATAGCATTACACGCAATTTAAGAAAAATCGTCAATAAAATACCATACGTAAAAGACTACAAGGATTTACTCGCCTATCTCACTATTCCAAGACTTGAGATTGGGCGTTTTGCCAAACTACAAGAAGTAAGTATTGACTATAAATCAACAAGCGATCGTTCTATCAATCAAGACCAGTACCCCAAAAATGCCCGTGGAGAAAATTTGAAAATAAAACTTAATAAAACCGTAGCAACAGCAAAAACAAATACCTTTCTCGATGTAATTTATAAAAAAACAGTGCTCTCTTTTATGGAGGAGCAAACAAAGTTAAAAAGCGACGTGAGAAATAACGTCAAGCTTAATCTGCTGAGAGGGCCATTTGAAATTGAATCAGAAATCGAGGTCACGCCAAGTGGTTTAAAAAGGTTTGCGAAAACTCTTGAATGGGAAGCTCAAGACCTGTTTGATGAAATTTGCTTGAAGCGAAATTTCTTCACCTGGAAAAAAACAAAACGAAATGCTAAGTGCGTTGAAAAAGTAATGTCATTATTTTCCAATATCAAAAATCATAAAAGTAATAGCGATGAGTTCCAGGTTGATCAGCTTAAAAACCTCATGGATGTCGTATATCAAAATGCATCTAGAGAGCAGCTAAATATTTTATTTGGTGAGGAAAACCTAAAAATTAAAGGTGAACTTAAGGGCAAAACAAATAAGGGTAAAAGCTTTAGAGTTACCTTTTAGCAAGTGCCAGCAAGCCCCTACCAAAGATCAAAATGTAAGTCGTACTAAAAAAAACATAAACTTATCGCCACCGCAAATGTAAGAAGCTTACAGTAGTTCCATCTTTAAAATATTTGCTAGAATTTATGATGCGGCTTGTGGCAGAACAAATTAACTATTTCTTAGGAGTATATCGATGAAAAAGTCTATCGCACTGATGAGTAGCGTTTGCTTTCTCACTGTCACTATCTTTAGTGATATTGCTGAAGCACGAAGAAGCTCATCAAACAGAAATTCAACCAACGTAAGATCAAGTAGCTCTGGGAGCCGAACAGTATCTAGAAGCTCAAGTGTATCAACGTCCTCTAGAGCTTCTGCCACAAGAACATCTAGAGTATCTGTTGACCGGACAACCAGGACAACTAGAGTATCGACATCACGGCCAACTCGAGTGAACCCAAATCGTAACGTCAATCGCAATCCGAATCGTAACGTCAATCGCAATCCGAATCGTAACGTCAATCGCAACCCGAATCGTAACGTCAATCGCAATCCGAATCGTAACGTAAATCGCAACCCGAATCGTAACGTCAATCGCAACCCGAATCGTAACGTCAATCGTAACCCGAATCGTAATGTAAATCGCAATCCTAACCGAAATTACAATCGGCCATCAACGCGTCCAGCGCCAAGCAGACCGTCAACGCGTCCAGCACCAAGCAGACCGTCAACGCGTCCAGCGCCAACTAGGCCATCGAGAAATTACACTGTAAGAGCACCAAGAAGAACAATTTCTCACCGTCATCATACTCGCCACGAGCATGCTCACCGAAATCATTATCACCGCCCGAGCTGGCACCGGCCAAATTATGTTTATCGGCACCATACTCATGACCACTACCGATACATTCCCTACCATCGCTCATTCTGGACGACGAGTTTCTATTACTCCTACACAATTCCTTATCACTTTGTTTATTGGGATACGTGGATTCGCTACAGAGTACCAGAAGTTTATTGGGTAGATGGCTTTAGAATGTACAATGGCTATCCATACTACGTATATAACGGTTACATGCACCGTTATAGTGATGTCGATCGTTGTGATTTTGAACTTGTTGATGGATGGTCAAATGAAGTTGTTCAAACCTATGACAATTACTCATGTAACTATGGCTATGACCTCTGTTCTGATGATCGCTCATACTACAACGATGTTGAGAATGATTATCGCTATTTTTGTTCAGAAAGATTCTCCTATGATGACGAGTATAACTATGACTGGGATTATGACCGAGACTTTTACTCTGACGTATACTAAAAAATTAGCAGAGAGGAGGCCTTCCGCCTCCTCTTTCTCTTTTCACTTCCTAAAACTTTCATCATAATAAGCTCTACTTTAAACCCTTAAAGGAAGTTCTTATGAAAGCTATTGTTCTTTTTATCGCCTTATCTTTTTCAGCATTCTCCAGCGAATTAATCATTTTTGATATTGAACATAAGCAGTTTTTATCAAAAGAAGAATTTTTAGATGATTCCATTAATAGTGATTTGTATGTTTTTGGTGAAACTCATTATCATCACTGCATTCAACAAGCTGAGGCTGAAGTAATCAACTGGATTGCCAAAAAAAGGAATCAAGAATTCACCGTTGGGATGGAATTTATAGACTATGACAAGCAAAGTGAAACTCTCTACTGGGGCATTCAATATCAATCAGGAGCAATTGGGCTAAGAGAGTATACTCAAAAACTCATCGGCAAAAGGGATCAGGATCTACTTTACTCTCCTATTTTACGTGAAACCATATTAAATGGTGGAACAATTTTTGGAACAAATGCGCCACGAGATATTAAATCCAAGCTAATCCAAGATGGATACGATTCCATTCCAAGGGCTTATAAAACCGAAGAATTTATCGAGGGATCGACTGCTTATTTGACAAGATTTAAAAAAGCAATGGAAGGCCATGCAAACGAAGAGCAAATTCAAAAATATTTTACAGCGCAAGTCTATACTGATAATTACATCGCTGAAAAACTCATAAAAAAAGCACGAACAGAATTAAAAATTCAAGTAATTGGCTCTTTCCATACGGATTATTTCGATGGCGTTATTAATCAAATTGAATATCGAGGTGAGAGCAATATTACGTCGATTAAATTTTTAGAAATGAAAAATATGTATTCTCATATGAATGAAGACTCTCGCTATGGTCGAGTTTCTAAATATTTAATTGGATGTAAATAAAAGGTAAACTGCAGATGAAAATTCTAATATTCTTTGCCATGCAAGAGGAGTCAAAAAAAACCGTTGAGCATTTTGATTTCAAAAAGGTAACTCCAACAAACTCTCCACTTCCTTATGAGCTATTTGAGCAAAAAATTCATGGTAATGAAGTTTTTTTGTGTAACGCTGGTATCGACTCCAGATTTAATGTCAACGCCGTCGGCACTGTACCTGCAGCACTTACCGTTTATGAATTGGCCACCAAGCTAAATGTCGACATCGTCATCAACCCTGGCACAGCAGGTGGTTTTAAAAGTCGTGGTGGAAACATCGGTGACATTTATCTAGCGTCCAAAGTTTTATTTCACCATAGAGAAATTCCCATGGGCCCGTATGAGCCTTATGGAATCGGTACTTTTGATGCATATGATTTTGGCCAGCTTGACCAGTCTCTTCATTTTAAAACAGGGGTTTTTTCTTCAAGTGATAGTCTGACTTGTCGTGAACATGAAATAGAATTTTTCAATCAGCATCAAGTTATTGTCAAAGAAATGGAAGCAGGAGCAATTGCTTATGTTTGTGAGCAATTAAAAATTCCATATCTTGGAGTAAAGTCAATTACTGATATTGTTGATGGCGGACGGGTTACAGCTGAAGAGTTTTTAGAAAATTTAGAAACTGCATCAAAAAATCTACAACAATTTTTGACCGCATTATTGGAATCATTAAAGGTTTTGTAATGCAAACCTTTTAAGGAACTCTATTAGACCAAATATTTTAACGTCTTTAAAATATTCATCAAAACTCATAATGGAGCTCTTTATACCCGATATTTTCCTCCTGATAATTCCATCGTGATAATTATTAGAATCAGTATCTTTGATTTTTTACAAGCTGTATCAACATGTGAAACGATATCGGTATTATAAATAATGGAAAAAAAAATGAAAATAAAAATACTCTTTGTTCTTTGGCTTATCGGCAACTCGCCGAAGGTACTTTCAATATTTTATTTCCATAATATTCCTAGTGCGAAAACGATCCATGATTCATTATTTTTTTATGAAGAAAGACGTGACCAACTTATTAAATATTACGCGAAAAAAAAATTAGGTGAAACATTTGATCTTCAAAGTCACAGAATTTTTTCACAACCAGCAGTTGCCCGTGCCTACTATGGAATTGATGGGGGTGAAGTTTCAAGAATAATATTAAAAGACAATTTCAAACCTTTTGGTAAAGTTGGCACTAATTTCAAATTTATACCTAAAATATGTGAAAGAAATGGTGACTATGACTTTGCACTAATTCATCTTATTCAATTAGCATTCATGTCAAAAGATAAAAATTATCTTTCAGATAAAGCATACGAGAAGCTAATCCTTAAACTACTCACTGCTAAGGGAAATAAGCATCACGCCTCATTTAAACTTGGCTTGTGTGGTAAGTTTAAAGATACCGAAAATCATATTTTGATGACTGAAACATCAAGATATTTGACGAATGATTTATTAAAAGATTACTACAATAAAAAACAAAATCCTCTGGCCAACGTCTACGATAACAGTACTAATGGTTTTAACAATTGGCTCATCAAGCACCTACAAGATTTAAAAATAAATTCATTTGATGAGTACAATTCTAAGCCCTATCA
>JAURQB010000025.1 GCA_030836365.1 Bdellovibrionota bacterium
TTAGGTTTTCATACCTTTCTTGAAAGGATTTTTTTTCTGATTCCAGTGAACTCGTATAATCATTTCGCATTTTTTTTATATTTTCAAACGAGTTTTCTCGAAGCTCCTGATTAAGCTCTCCTGTTTCTTCTTCTATTTGAGAGAGTTGATTATTATAGGCCTTACGTTGGGAGTTCGTTCGGTAATCATGAGTTTCTTTTAAATTATCGACATTTTTTTTGTAACTGCGCTGCAAATCATCGGCCTTTCGTCCGTATTCTTGACGAGCTGTATTTAATCTGGCCGTATAATCGTTAACATCTATAGACATATAGCTACACTTATCTCCTGCATAACAGTATATCTAATAAAAAAAACGGCAGTTTCTTTTGGGAGAAAACTGCCGTCTTAAAAAAAAATTTAAACTATATTACTTTAATTCTTGATCAATCATCTTAGAGAATTCTTCAACAGGTAACGCCCCACTGATAATTTTTCCATTTAAAAAAAATGTTGGCGTAGACTTTACGCCAAGAACCCTTCCCTCTTCAATATCAGCATCAATTTTCGCCATATATTTGTTTTTATCAACACAATCATTGAATTTACCTTGATCAAAGCCTTTGAAATTTGCTGCAATCTTTTTCAAGTTTGTGGCATCAAGCTTACTTTGGTTATCAAACATGTAATCATGAAGCTTCCAAAAGTAATCTTTCCCCTGTTCGTTTGCACATAATCCAGCAAGAGCAGCTCCTTTTGCTTGCTTATGAAATGGGAGAGGAAAGTTTTTAAAAGCAACCTTTACTTTATCTCCATACTTTTTCTTTATTTCATGCATGATTTTTGAGCCTTTAGCACAATAGGGACACTGAAAGTCCGAGTATTCTACCAGTGTAATTTTAGCATTTTTATTTCCGAGAATAGGAGCATCTCCAACCTTCACATCAAAAACAGGCTGCTGTGGCTCAGAGAAATATACTTCTACTGGAGACTTCGCAATTTTTTTATTTAACCATGCATCAACCAGCTCTTGCGTCTTGCCTTGGATAATAAACTTTTGAATTCGATCCTTAAGTTGATCATTAATATGTTGCTCTGGGATTTTTCGCTCTTGAATAAAATCTTTAATTTCTTTATCTGTAACCTTTACATTGCTAACAATATGCTTTTGAACAAATTGTTCTTCAGTCAGTTTCCCTTTACGTGGGTCTGAATCAATTAAATTCTTCAGGATTACCCCTTTTACACGATTCATTTTAAGCTCAAACAACTTATTTTCAAGCTCATAGATATCATTTTCATGGCCTTCCACAAGCTCCTTGGTTGTGTAGGTTTTTCCTTGAAATTTAAAAGCGGCTTCTTGACTAGGCGCCGGCGAGAAAACAAATTTTGGCGCACTCACAACATCATTACTGCAAGCAGATATGCAGACACCTAAAACAATAAAACAAAAGAGTAATGTTCCTTTTACTTTCATGTTAGACCTTCCTTGTATGTTTATTAATTACTGAGCATTATTTTAGAAATAAAACAATCAAACAACAAGCTTACTTTTACTTTAACTGCGAAATAAACTCCTGATAATGAGAAGATCTCACAGTCAAATCATCGTGAACTCCACGATCGACAATTTTGCCATTTTTCATGACCAGAAGTAGATCACTGTGAATAACTGTCTCAATTCGGTGAGCAACGATAAAAGTCAAACTCTGACGCTGAATAATCATGACAATTTTTCTGAGCGCTTCTTCTAATTCCGAATCTAAGGCGCTACTAATTTCATCAAAAAACACGAGACTTTTATGTAAATAACATGCTCGAAGGGCCGATATTAATTGCTTCTGACCCGCAGATATTTGTTCAACATCAACTTGATTATCTAATTCAATTCCCCATGTAGTTAAATAAGGAAGTTCTTTTTTTACCCAACTCCAAAAATCATCAATCGATTGATTTTGTTCACGCTCAAGTCCCATCGTAATATTGAACCTTAGCGTTTCACTGAAAACATGACTATCTTGAGAAATAATCGATGTAAGCTCTCTGTAAAGCGATAAACCTTCTCCATCCTGGCCAGGGTACGAATGCGTTTGCCCACCATCGAATTGAACAAGTACTCCTCCACCTGTAGGAAGAATATTTCCCGAAAGTATTTTGAGTAAAGTCGATTTTCCACAACCAGAAATACCAACGATCCCCACGAGCTGACCAACTTTAGCTTGAAAATGGATATCTCGAAGCTCAAATCGTGGGGCATCCTCACTCTCTTCCTTTCTTTTTGGATAGATAAAAGAAGGAATATTCACCTCAATGCAAGAGAGCTTCTCCTCACCGAGATGTCTCTCGGAATGGCTTGAAAGTCTATTCTTTAGGTGCCCATAAAAAGATTGAACTCTGACAATACCAGTTAAGGCCCGTTGAATGACCGCTATTTTACCTGCAATATTTTTAATGGGGTCAATTGAGCGTTGAATAAGGTCAACAAGAGCAAAGACCATTGCTCCTTCCAAAATCGTTGAGTGAGGAGCGAAGAAAATGACCATCGCAAGTAGTATTGGATACAAGCTTTCAGCGACGGAGTAATAACTTGCATCCCAAACATTTGATTTGAGCTGCTTTGACATAAAACCTGAGTACATCTTGTTGCCAGAAACACTGGCATAATTTTGATGCCCAAAAAAATAAGCATCACTCGTTCCGCCACTCACGTTGGCAATTTGCCGACTTACCATACTTCTGGCCTGTCTCACCTCCAGAAATATTTTGCGCATATATTTGCTGCCATAAATTAAAATAACGGAAAACCCCACCTCGGCCACAACGACAACAGCACCAAGAAAGCTATCTATTTGAATAAAACCATAAGCACATGAAGCAACAAAAATCACATTGAAAACAATTGTCAGTGCGCCACTTGTTAGAAGCTCTCTAATCGATTGCGTATCACTCATGATACGAGCGATAACTTCTCCCATGGGAAAATCATCCTCAACTCGAATACCGGAATCCGTTCGATTAAAATCAAAGGCGTTAAGCCAATTTTCATAACAAACATTGCGAATATTATCGATTAAGTTCATTACATACCTGTTCAACGTTAGCTGAAAAGCAAATCGAACCCAAAAAATAATGAGGAGCAGATAAAAGAAATCCCAAAGAGAATTAATAAACATACTCCCTTTTTCGTAATTTCTCGATAAAGAAAAAACTACTTTTGGAAGTAATTGACCTAGATATGCAGATGCGACAAGTGAAATAAAAACAAGTAGGATCTGAAAACGCACTTTCTTAAAAAGAAAAATATCCGCGTAAGTTAATTTATAGTTCATTTTTAACCTCGGCTAAAATCTGTCCCGCATCATTTAGCTGTTGTTTTTCAAAAAACTTCATCACTGAAGGAGTGAAAATATTTTCACCTTCTGAGTATTCAGTAATTCCAATATTTTTTTCAATCATGCTCACACTGTCACAAAACTTAATTGTGCTCATTCGATGACTTGTTAAGAAAATTGTTTTCCCCTGTAGCAGGTTTAATTCTACTAGTTCATCCATAATTTTTTTCTCTAAAATAAGATCAACAGATGAAAACGGATCATCCCAAATAATATAATCAGCATCTCCCATTAACGAGCGAATCAAGCACATCCGTTTAATTTGCCCCCCCGATAGCCTTTTTCCGTTTTCCCCAAGAGGTAAATCAAGGAGCTCCGAAAAAGATCCCGTCAATTCATCAAGCCCAAAAAGATTAACTAACTTTTCCAAAAGCTCAAGCTGTCTAGATGTCGGTAATTTGCCCATAAAAATATTTGCCTTAAACGTATCATCGTAAACGTAAGGAACTTGCGCTGTATAACTAATATTTTTCTTTTTTAGTTTTAAACAAAAACCTAACCGGCGGACCAGCTCCGTTTTTCCACTCCCCGTAACGCCAATGATTCCATTAATTGCTTTTGGTTGATAACTTAACTGCTGCTCTTTGCCCCAAAGCTCTAGTGAGATGCAAGATTCACTGACTTCCTTATCGTATAAATTCAATAAATTTTTCTCTACATCACTTTCTTGATTGAGCACATCAACAAGGTCCCTGATTCTTCCCCACGCACTGACACTTGAGATGTAGACCACACCAATCCAACTCATAAAAGAAAGAGGTTCAAGAAATAAAAATGTAAAGCCCGAAAAAAAGACCAGAGAGCTGGCCCCTAAATCATTTTGAAATATTATATACCCACCCCAAATGAGACTTAAACCGACGCCTAATGGAATGAGAGGAACTGAAAAAGAGACGCCTACTCCAGAGTAATAAAAATTAATTAACTCTTTCCACGAGTTAGCTTTAAAAAGATCAATAAATGGTTTTTCCGCATGAAAATTTTTTATCGTCGCTTTTCCGTTGTAAGTTTCAATGATTGTGTTTTGTACCTCTGCCTGGGCATCCATTGCTTTTCGCTGTAGTTTTTTTAAACTCCCAACAATGATCGTAAATAAAACAAGACTCACAAGCATTGGTAGAAGTGCAATGACTAAATCAGGATGAAAACTAGCAAGCTTTGGAAGTAAAATACTGCAGGCGATGACCACATTTCCGACTTGTAAAAGAGCAAAGCCAACGAAAGCACGCATCTGCTCAATGTCGCTATAAATACATTGAAAAATTTGACCTTTCTTTATGGAGTCATAACGAAACGGTACTGCGTTTTCGACTTTTTCCATTAAAAAGACACGCATATCTCTTTCCATCACCCGAGCCGGAAAGAAAAACAAAAGCCTGGAAGCTGTTCTAAAAAATATAATGCCAATACAAAATAGAGCAAACACCCACATATCTGGATAAGACTTTTTTTGCTCAATTAATTCTGCGACTTCTTTTGCCACAAAAGGAAGCTCACTTTGAATCATATGCAAGGCAACTAAACACAACATCGCCGAAATATAATAAAAAGAGAAATGTCTGATTTGTTTACCAGAGAGCTGCCAAATCCCCATTTCTAAATATGACTTAACTGGAGAATTCTTGAAAAAATCCTGTCCATGAATTAAATTTTTTAACATAAAACCTCAATTTTCCTTAATTTACCTAAGAGATCACTGATTGACATCCCTAAATGCCTTCATTATATTGACAACTTCTTTACAGATGGTCGTGTAGCTCAGTGGGAGAGCACTACGTTGACATCGTAGGGGTCACAAGTTCAATCCTTGTCACGACCACCATCTATCCCTTAAAATATATTTAATGAAAATTTTGCCCAGGCGACTGAAATGAAACCCATGTTATCTTTATTTCTTTTTTTTGCAATCATCACCTCCACCCAATTAAAAGCGGGAATCGTTTTACAATACTCTGGCGGCTATACCTCTTACACTAATGATTACGACGAACTAAATTTTTCACGAATGCTGAATGCATTTTATCTCGGCGCAAGCTTGGGCCGAAAAACACGCTTCATGATCGGCCCGTCCTACACGATGTGGAATCAAGCACACACAAACTCAGCTGGAAACGACAGTGAAATGTCGATGACAGAGTTTGGCGCAACAGCATTAATTTACCTTTCAAAAGCAAAGACATGGAAAGTAACAGCAACCTACTGCATGTCTGTAAATGGGGAGCGAAAAGTTGGCGCGACGGAAGAAATTCTAAAAGGTAGTGCGATGCGATTTGGTTTTGGGTACCATGCTCCCATTACAGACACTTTTGCATTAGGAATAAACCTTGCTTACCAGATAACTTCTCTGACCAGCTCAATTACAAACAACAATGAAACAGAAATTGACGAGACGTATACTCAGATGCTTCCCATGCTAGAGCTCGCTTGGCGATACTGATCCCCCAATCGCTTAGCGATACTGACTAATTATTCGCTGAATTTTTTTAATGTGGGTATAAGCAGATTCATCATTCGGTAACAGCCTGGAGTAAATTTAAAAGTTCCCAAGCACAAGCCCTCAGCATGATCAGCCTGTACGGCACCTAAATGCTCACCGAAAACCATCGCATAGGTAGGAATAATCCCATCGTTTAAAGTACCATATGGAGTGTTCGCTAAACCTCGCCCCTCAATAAGATCATCCAAGATTCCCCAAGTCATAAAAAATAAACTATTAGGAAACCCACGCATATAATTTGAAATAGAATAATAAAGAATGCCTTCTGTTTGTTCGACATCCTGAGGTTTATACGTACTCTCCGATAGCGGCCTTCCTACTGTTAGCTCTTTAATATAATTTCTTCTCGTAGGCGCAAAATCTAATGTGTTTATAATGAGTCGATAAAATGGCGACTGAATATCATCACCATCATAATATTGCTCAAAAACATAATCCGCGAGAATTGTTCCCACGTGCGGTGTAGAAATAGTTAAAACACTATGCACATAAGGAATCATTCGTTTATCACTCGCGACAAGCCTCGCGATATTACCGCCCATCGAGTGGCCAAGAAGAAGAATACTTTTTTCACCAAGGTTTTTATCTCGGGCCGTTTGATCAACATTTTCCACACACTCGGAAGCGCGCTCAACGAGCGTTCTCGAATCTTCATCTTCTTGGAGTAAACAATAAGAGAATGGTATTTTCATTCGAGTCAGAAAACGGGCGTATTCATGAAAGTAATATTTGTGTCCTGTTGCATGAGCAATGCCTGTTATTTTACCTAGATTCATCACCCCATTTGAGGCACCTGAGCCAGGAATTAAAACAACATGAATATTTTTTCCGATAGGAATAATATTTTCGATTCCGGCTTCAGCAAAACAAGTTGAAACAAGAAAAAGTAAAAGTACGGCGCATTTTTTCATCTAAAATCCTTTTAACGATAAAATAGTTCACGACTTAATAAAAACTCATTGTGACAAGGAATTTTTGTTAAGTCCACTTCACGAAGCATTTATTTAACAATGTCTAAATATTTTGCTAAGCTCTCGAAAATATATTTATGGAGAATTTCATGACACCTATCGTCGTTAACTCTAATGCCCTAAAAAGTATGAACAACTTCAAGCTTCCAGAGAACTTAGGATTTGGCTCGGTTTTAACACCTGTCATGATTTACAGTGATTATCAAAATGGCGAATGGGGCCCATTGAAAATGGAGCCTTATCATGACCTATCAATCAATCCGACAATGAAGGTTCTTCATTACGCTCAAGAAATCTTCGAGGGAATGAAGGGATATCTTTCTCCTGAAGGTGAGCCACTTTTATTTCGCCCAGAAATGAATGCAAAGCGCTTTAATTATTCCGCCCGCATGATGGCCATGCCTGAAATTGCTGAAGAGACCTACTTATCAGCCGCGCATGCGATTACTCACCTATCCAAAGATTTTATCCCCAGAGAGTCTGGGTCCTCACTTTATATTCGCCCTTTTATGTTTGCCACAGACACGAGCCTTGGAATC
Source organism: Bdellovibrionota bacterium (assembly GCA_030836365.1). Classification (GTDB taxonomy): domain Bacteria; phylum Bdellovibrionota; class Bacteriovoracia; order Bacteriovoracales; family Bacteriovoracaceae; genus UBA1511. The sequence goes on from JAURQB010000025.1 coordinate 7,379, forward strand.
AAACCATCTGAGACTTTTCGTTTTATGGTTATTGCCTCTCCTAGTCAGAGTTATTTCAAGCCTGGTGATCTCAATGTTTATATTGAAAGACACGCTGTGCGTGCTTGTCCAGGCGGAGTCGGAACAGCAAAAACTGGCGGTAATTATGCAGCCAGCTTAAAGTCCTCCACCAAAGCAGCAGGGTTTAATTGCCAGCAAACTCTTTGGTTAGATGCTATTGAGAAAAAATATGTTGAAGAAATGAGCGGCATGAACTTTGTCGCGATTAAAAACGGTAAACTGATTACACCTGAGCTTACCGATACAATCCTTGCGGGAATCACGCGAGATTCAATCCTCAAAATTGCACCTACCCTTGGGCTTGAAACTTCAGAAAGTAAAATTCGAATTAATGAGTTACTTGAAGACTTTCAATCAAAGAAAGCATCTGAAGCTTTTGCCTGTGGGACGGCCGTTATCATTGCACCCATAAGCAAATTCGTTGAAGAAAACAAAACAGAAGTACCTGTTTCAATATCAACAGGGGAATGGTCAATGAAAATTAGGAAGTATTTACTTGATATACAAGAGGGCCGCATTAATGGCCCTCAAGGTTGGTCAGTAAAAGTTAAAAAAACCTATTAGTTAAAGATTAGGTATGACCTATTAGTCAAAGACTCGGTAAAAATTGAAGACAAAGAAGCACAACAATTGTTGGGCCTAAAGCACCTAGTAATAGCTTCAATGGACTAATTCCCTCTTCTCCAAATGAGCTTTTCAAAATACCAAATCCTGCTGGGTTTGGCGCGTTCGCAATAACTGTTAAACCACCACCGGCAACGGCACCCGCAACGAGGTAGTATTTTGAAGAATCACTAAGATCAACCAAGCTTCCAAGATAAGTAAGAGCAGCATTATCAGTAATCGCCGTTAACGCCGCTGCTCCATAAAATAAAACAAGAGAGTTCATCTTTGTCAGAATTTCTTGAAGCCACCATTGTTGAACATTTCCAAGAGTCACAAGACCCGCAAGAAAGAAGCCAACAAGGAGGCTTTCTTTAATTTTAAGTTTATCTTGATACTCTTGCGTCACAGTTGTGAACCCAATAAAAAATAGAAATAGCCCCATAAAAAAGACCATATGGTGAGCTGTATAAACAACCATTCCCATAAAAAGTAAGTGAATGAGAATAATCCACCAAGCTGGAGTCATCTCCCCTTTTTTATTTCTTGTATTGGTAATTTTCCCGTCAAGCTCTCCCTTAAACATCATTCCAACAACAAGCGTATTGATGACAACACCAATTGCCGACTTCCAGCCAAA
>JAURQB010000026.1 GCA_030836365.1 Bdellovibrionota bacterium
CTGTTCAGTTAATTTTTTTGAGAGAAGATTTTTTCTTTCGATATCTACTAAATTAGTAACCATACTTGGATTAGAATCAACCAAATTGATAAAGTGGTCATTTCTTTGAATACCCGCTCTTCCAAGCGCTTCATCTGCACATGTTTTAATGCCATCTTTAATTCTACATATTGTATTTCTTCCTTCTTCTTTAATTTCAACTATATCACCAAGTCCTAGTGGTTTATGTCCTAAAGGAGAGCTCATATAGTCAAGCATGGACTCATCACCAACAACAGGTTTTTTTGCAGGAACTTCGTTCATCACCGCTGCTGGATTTTCATGAAATCGAGCAATCTCTTCGACTACTTCTGGCTTAGAAGGTGTGGTCGCAAGTGCACTGTATGAACAAATTGCAATACTTAAAACTGAAATTAAATAGGTCATTGATCCCCCTTAAAGTTAGAAATTTCAACGTACTAAGGGGAGAATCGCTTCGTCTCTTAAGTTGTAAAATTTTCATCATTTTACATTGTTTCAGAACTTGTCAGTTGGAGTGTTTATGTCGCATTTTTTCTTCTAAGTTGCTGATATTACATTTTGTTGCTGGCATGTTTTTTGATAATTGAGATTAATAAAGGGGGCAACATGTATAGGTATTTTGGAATATTCTTTTTTACTTTATGTATTAATCAATCTTTTGGGCAAATCATTGAAAATAGTGAGTTTAGTGATTTATATCTTTACCAATGCTCAAGTTCAGAGGGAATTAATATCTGTTATCCGGAGCGTGAGTCCAATCCACATGATTTGATTGCTCGAAGTAGAGAGCAAAACCTTGATTTAGACCCAACTCCAAATTGTGAGGATCTTCATCCCGGTGATGATCAAGCAATATCCCTCTGTATTTCTATTATGCGGCAGGAAAGTGATTTCGCTCAATGTGATATATTGTACCCAGACGTTAGTGATGAAAAAAATCATATATGTCGAGACCTATCAACTACCTATACCAGTTTATCTGAACAAATCGACTATGACTTAATTACATGTGAGGCGGATTTCCAAGATGCTATTCGCGCCCATTTTTCGGAGGATTTTCCAGGCCTTAACATAAGCTTTTCTAGCGAGGTCACTGAGGTTGATTATATTTATAATGCTTCTTTAAACAGCTTTTCTGATTTCTCGAACGATATTTTATTATTACCTGAGCATGAAGATAATGCCTTTTGTAATGAGGATGGACAGTATTCTCTAAGAGATTTGGATAGCCGAGTAGAAGCTGCAAAGGATTTAATTATGCAATATCATTCCGACGCTGGAATTTCAGAAGCTGTTGACATTATAAATGCACCTGGGCGCCATATTCCAATTGTCTCGACAACTTGTCCAGGTCTTGACGGAACCTATCGTGCCGAAAAAATTGGAGAGCATAGAGACGTCACTCCTACGGTTGAGCAAAAAGTTGCGACTTCTGAAGAGGAAGAGGATCATTCGAAAATTGATGAGAAGAATAAATGCACAGATTCTAGCGCGACAGCTTTATTTATGTATCATGAAAAACAAGTGGCTGAATTTAATTCTAGTCAAAAAGACAATAATTTATACGGTCAACCATATCAAGAGCTGATCACAAGTATACCATACTCGGCACTCTGGGTGCCGACAGCTACAAGTGCAAGAGTAAAAATGCTTTGCGATGAAATTGGTACCGGTTTAGAGATTAAGAGTAGCGGTGTTTTTATTGATGGAAAACGGGTTCCTAAACTTCCAACATCTGAGTATGGAAACAATCCAACGCCTGGAGTGGCGAATGATTTGGCCAGAAGCTTTAAAGATGAAATAAATACTTTGAGGGGGGAAGATAAAGAAGACCTACTACCTGATGGAACCTTTATTTTAGATTTGATGGAAATACAATTCTATTTAGCATCAATTCAGAGGGCAAAAGTAGATGCACAACGTGTCGCCAAACCGGGCAACACATTCTCACATTGTGGAGGAAGATGGATTGAAATTTCTCAAGAGAATACGATTGGAATGTGTATGAAAGAAAATGAAGTTACTTGCATTGAAATACCTCTTGGTAATTACCTTGATGAGGACTGTAATGTATTGGAGTTCGATTCTAACTTTTCAGGTGACGTTGGTATTTATAATGGTGAATTGGGAAACCCTCCGGCAATAGATGAAGATACCGGTTATGATGATTCCGAAGATTTTTAGACGAATAAAAAATATTGCTATTTAATTTGGAGAAGGCCTCTTTTTAAAGAGGTCTTTTTTTTATATAATCGGGTCATGAAGATTATATTTTTAATTTTTTTGATGGGGTGTTCGGTGATTGGAAAAAAGCCAAGTGGAGTGCATTTAGAAAAAATAAAGCTCTCGCCTCAATGGGATAGTGCTCGTGGCAAATTTAAAAATCGCCAACAAGATAAATACGATCAAATGATTAAGGATTTTGATTATTGGACGCTGATCAAGCAACAGGTTTTCGGTAAAGAAAACCGTGAACCAAATTCAAAACTTCCAGAAGTAATTCCCGATCTCATAAAGTTTTCTTCTATGCCTGGGGCCAGCTACATTTGGCTTGGCCACTCAACAATTCTTTTAAGACTTGGTGGCAAGACAATTTTATTTGATCCGGTTTTTACCAATGCAAGCCCGGTGGGTTTATTTGGTTCAAGATTTCAAGACCCAATTATTTCACTCGAAAATCTTCCTCCTATTGATTACGTGTTTTTAAGTCATGATCATTACGACCATCTAGATAAAGAAAGTGTCATGTATTTATTTACGAGGAAAAATATTCAGTTTTTTACACCTCTTGGTGTGAGTAGCTACTTAATTGGTTGGGGGCTCAGTCCTGAGCGCGTGATGGAGTTTGATTGGTGGGATGAGTTTGATCTTGGCGCGATTCGTTTTGCGCTGACGCCTGGTCAGCATTTTAGCGGTCGCGCCGGAATGCAAACCAACCCAACGCTTTGGGGGAGTTGGGTGTTAATGTCGGACAAACACCGCATTTTTTTTAGCGGAGATACAGGTTATGATATTCATTTCACTCAAATAGGCGAGAAGTATGGGCCATTTGATCTCGTATTTATGGAAGATGGCCAATACAATAAAATGTGGTACATGAGTCATTTGCGTCCTGAAGAGGCAGTTCAGGCCGCGGTTGATATTCGCGCTCGCGCGTTGCAACCTATTCATTGGGGAATGTACAAACTTGCTATTCA
>JAURQB010000027.1 GCA_030836365.1 Bdellovibrionota bacterium
TAATGGGACAGACAATCCAATGGGTGGGTCACTTACAAGTGAGTATCGTTTAATTGAATGTGGAGGAGGTTCTAAGCTTCCACCTATTTGGGAAAATTATAAATCAATTGCTCAGCATGGATTGTTTATGAGAAATGTTGAGACGACTCCGATTCATCCTGATGTGAAAAAAATGTGGTCTCCTGATGCAAGTGCTCCAAGCCTTCATGCATTAGGATCTGTTATTGATAGTAGTTATGGAATACCTGCAATTGTGCATATGCGGGCAGTACCTTTTTATCACCCTGCTAATATTGCTGCTGTTGCCACGGACAATCTCGTTGGTGACGAAGCCTTTAACTTGGTGACAAAACCATTTTATAATGAAAAGTTTTTAGAAAAGTTTACCGGTAAAAATGATTCGAATGGAGAGTACATGAATGCTCGAATCACTGAAACTCTCAATGTGTTAAAAAGCTTATCTGGAAAATATAATGCAAGCTCCTCCGTATTTAATGAGGAGTATCAAAAGGCGGAAGACCTACTACTAAGTTCAGATTTTAATAATAAAATTACTGAATTCAGTGGAATCTATAGTACATACTCGAGTCTCATCTCGGCGGCTTTAAGCGAGTCCATTCCTCGGGTTGACGCTGATGCAGATGGAACGTCATGGGGGATTTATAATACAGATAATCCAGATGAACGTGCACCAGATGGTTATTTTGATGAAAATGATCCAGAGAACTTCTTTCATGAAGTGATAACAGGTGCTAACAATAACTATGCTACGGCCTACAATGGAGCCTCTAATGACCAGATGGCCACGTCTTTTGCGTTAGCTCATTTTTTCATTCAAAACTCAAGTGAAGATCTTCCTTTGACAAACTCACTACTTCTCAATGTCGGTCAATTATCAAATTTCGAAAATGATACCCATGACCAAGGCGCCGTAGGTCATATTATTGGCTTTTCCAAATATTATAATACGCTACTTAAATGTATGGATAATTTCATTAATGAAATTGGTGATAAATTTGATGATTCGTTAATAATGTTGTCTGCTGAGTTTAATCGCTCCCCTCAGTATTCAGGGCGTGGAAGTGATCACGGTTTTAATGGCAGTGGTTGCTCAATGTATTCGGGCAGGATTGAAAAACCTATTCTCGTAGGAGAAATCAAGTCTGAAGAAATGGATCAATACAAAGGTGAATGGGGTGTTAGCGAAAATCCTTGGAGTACAAAAGATATTCATAATGTCGTGTCCAAAATTATGAATGGTGGTCAAGCCGGAAGTACTTACTTTACGGAAGAAGAAGAGATCGTTCTAGTAGACAAGGATACAGGCAAGGTTACTTCAGATATGAATCTGTGGACTACTCGTAGTGGGCCAGGGGATCTCAAAGTCGTGAAGGATAATGTATTTTCAAAAGTGGGTGACATCCTCAATAAATTTGGAATAAAAAAGTAGGTGGATGAAATGAAGGTGCTATTAATATCATTACTTCTTTTTTCCTTTTCCTCGTATTCGATAAGAGAGTCTTCTGCTGTTATATCTGAGAAGATGGTGAAGAGTGATACAGTTACTAATAACACAGTCTTAGCGTCTCAGGAGGATTCATGGAAAACTGAAGTCGTTGATAGTGTCAAAATTTCTCCATGTAGTGAGTTTGTTGATGGTGAAATACAATATGTGGAGTGTAACAAGAAACTGGTGACTAGATTAGGAGATAAATATTTTGTTTATCAAAAGCTAATTAACCTTTTTGGCAATGATCATATTCAACGTAATATTTATTATAATTACCTTTTAAGTTATAGCAGCTTTTTTGGAGGAACTTGCGAACACGCCAGCACTGTTGCTGTTTTGAATGATTCCGATAATCGATTATCAACATGTCAGGATAGTACAAGAAATTCCACTGCCAGGTGTCAGGCCTTTGGAGTTGCTCAACTAGATATTAGACATAACTATTTTAATATCAATAGATGTTTTTCGTCTGGGGAGATAGAGCGTAAACTAATTACCAACAGTAATACCGCACGTATCGGTTTAAACTCTCAGATTTGTTTATATTCCGTATTTGGTGTTAGAGATCCGACTCAGCAAGGGGCAACAGGAGTAGGATTTAAACATTTAATGAATTCTACTTGTGGAAGTGATTCATGTGAATGGAACGCAACAAATACTAAATCGTTATACAAATTATTTTATCCATACGCAGTCGATTTCTCCTCAAGTGAAAATGATGAATTAATGGCGGCCGTTAAAGGTGATGAAGCGAAGCTTTCAGATGAAGAAATGTTTCAGGTATTATCTTATTCCTTATGTGCGGATATTTCCTGGCAAAGTTTTTAGCGATGAGGTTTCGGCAAAGTTTTTAAAATTTATTTATCCAGTTTAGTAATTTTTTCGTAAACTTTTCTGTTTGGGATTTATGAATGTTGTGCCAGGCACCTTCAAAATATTCTATTTTCGCTCGCGGTGTTTTTTGTCGAATGTAATCGAGGCTTTTGTCATTCATGGCCGAACCAATTTTTGAATCAGCGACAAAAAACGTGACGGGAATATTGTTATCCAGTCCCCAACTAAGATCACTATAGTTTCCTTGGTAACCGTAAAGGGCCGCAACGCCAGGGTTAAATTGTAGCTTATATTTACCACTTGGAAGTTGAATAACTTTAGATTTAATCAGCCCATCATAATAGCTAAATAGTGGTTTTAGAATTTGGCGAATTTCCTCTATGGAGTCAAACTCTAGTGTGTGGTATTTAAAATCAGCATAAATATTTTGAAGTCGAACTAGTTTTTCTTCGTCCAGACCTGCGCGCCTCTCCATTCCCATATCTTCAATGATGATAGACTTTACATCTTCAGGGTAAAGTCCTGCATAGGCGAGTGCTGTTCTTCCGCCCATGGAGTGGCCTAGTAGATGAAAAGGGGTGCCTATATTTGTTTGGTGAATTTTATGATGAAGATCTTTTGCCATCTCCTCTGAGGTGTAACTATTTCCCCATGCTTTTGTTTCTCCATGGCCTCGTTGATCCACGCGAAACACCTCCATTGTTTTTGGAAGAAGGGGGATTAGCTTGTCAAAAGTTCTTAGTGAACTCTGCAGCCCATGAATCATGACAATTGTTTCTTGTGAGGGCACTGGTTTAATATGCTCTACGTTCATTTCAAACATGAGAATGTCCTAAATTAAAAAATATCTCGAAGTCCTCTGATACAACGGGAGATAAAGTTTGTCGATCTTCCATCGCGGATAAATGAATCAAGATGAGTAACTTCATTAGGATAATTTCTCGCCTCAACTGCATTATAAATTCCAAAACCAAGAATTTTACGTGCAGAGTTAACGGTAATAATTCCTTTGTCGGTAATAATGTACTTATGGACACGGCCATGTTGCAAGGTGACCCACTCATTTCCTGCTTGTTTCATGGCCACGTATCTATTTAAATCAGATGATGGTGCCTTTTCAATCATCCCTTCAATCATTGGCTGCAGGGTATTTTTATTGCGATAGGTGATTAGTTGATTTTTGTTCGCCATGGTTGGCGTTATATTTTGGCCTGGAATAAGATATGTATTTAGCATTCTTGACATTCTTGTATCAATTATTCTTTTTGATGATTGTTGGGCCCTTGCTGTGTATGAAGAGTCATGAATTTGAATTTGCTTAACAAGCATATCAAATACCTGTCTTTTATAAAAAAATGCGTAGCTTGATATGGCATTAGAGTGGCCGCCTTTAAATTTAAATCTGTCAGCGTTTCCTCTTTTTTGATAGGCCTCCACAGGTCCTTCTGTTTTCATCATGGTGATCATATCTGGCCACACACCACCAAAGTCGCGGATGACAAATTTTCCGGTTAGCTTCAAATTTGCATCTACTTCAAAACATAGATTTTGTGAATGAGGCTCAAAATTTAGTCCGCGCTTTAGGGAGACCTCTTCAAACATTTTCATGTAAGCATCATTTAAAACGCGATTTATAAAATAGGTTGAGTTCATGTTACTGGCGCGCATGATATCAAACACCAAAGGTTTGCCTTCTTTATTTGGACTCATTAGTGCGGAAAAGCTGATCCATCTTTTTTCTCCGCTGATCACTTCATTTGGAATTTCTCTAATCAGTTGCCCACCTAATTTTTCGGGTGCCCCGGGAATACCTTCTTTGATAGTCATACCTGCGGATTCAGGAAAGTAATCTAGTCCCATGGAACGTAGGTTCTCTCTCCCAATTAACTCTAGTGCGTTTTGGTTAGCAACGGACCTTTGAACTTCATTTATTGAAACGAGACGGTCAATGCTGCCAATAACGTTTCTATCGAGACTAACTTTTGCAATAAATGGTTTTTCAACTCCGTTTTTGTTCCACGCAACGAGAGAGCGATAACTTGAGGTTGGAGACGCCATAAATTCAGTATGGGCAGGCCCGATGAATTCAAATTTCCCTTCCAGGAATCGGTAGTGCTCATAGGATTCGGGGTGAACAAATAGCTTATAAAATAATTGTCCGTTGACGGTTTTTGTAATCTGTCGATTGATGGCCAAGTCATGCCCAGATGATTTTAGAAAATCAGCCTGGCCTTCAGGAATGAGAAAATAGCTAAGAGGAAATTTAGGACGTGCCTCAGGAATGTATTCCGGTGAAATATCGGAACTGAATGCGTTTGCTCCCCAGAGAGCTTTGTTGTGAAGAATTTGCTCTTCATACAGCAGTATACTGACAGGGGTGGGTAAGTTTTCACTTCCGTTGATCACAGACAAAAAGCGTGAAAAATCTGGCGTTGAAAATACTAGGGACGAATGAATAAATAGTGCTAATAAAAATAATTTTCTCATCATCAATTCTCTTGATTTCCTCTAGGGTCCCCGTGTTTTTAAATCATATTGATTTTAGAGAATTTGTTATTTTTCTCAATTAACTTGTAAAAAATTCTAGATTGAATTCATTGAAGGGTTATGAAAAATCAAGTGCTTAGAAATAAAAGTCAGGAGCTCATTTTAAAAAATAATTTTTAATCCATTTTCATAGGTTTGACCCCTGGCTTATCGTGGGGGTCATGAGCTCGGGGGTTTAGTGGCCAGGTGCCTTTAAACTTTCCGGTATTATCTTTTCTCTCTCGCTTACTGTACTTGTGATAATGAATGTATAAATGCCCGGCAAAGGCGCGAACGACTTTTTTCATTTGGTAGTTGCTGCGTTTTTTGGGAAGGCATCCACCCATCATAAAAACGATAATACTTAATAAAAAAAGTTTATTCATAGTGAACTCCATTGAATGTCATCTTATTTTATCAAGAATAGAGGATAAAAAAAAAGGGGAAGATTAATCTTCCCCTGGTTTAGTTTTTTATATTTTATTTTAGAGAAAATCCATAATATCAATTTCAGGCCAATCCATATCAAGATTTCCATAGCTATCTACATTAAAGCTTGTTGGGCATTCTCCGAAGTCTTGTGACATATCATCAACCATGCCTGAGCTCACAATAGCATCTGTGACAAACTCTTTTACTTCAGCTTTTGGGACAAAGAGCCATAAGAGTCTTGCTAGCAGGCTTCCATCTTTAAGTGATGCGTTTGCACTCACATTCTGAATATCCATTTTTAAGCTTCCTGAACGGCACTGATATTTAAACTCCATATCCATATCAAGGGCAAACTTTGCGCTATTTCTTCCAAATAATCCGTCATAGCTGTAGACAAGCTTTAAATCTAAATCAACTTTTTGAGTTGTTGAGTTTTTCCTTGCGATCGTTACATATTCTGATCCATATTTGTATCCCCACTTAACATCAAGTCCTGGAGCAATGCTTGAGAAGTCTTGATGTTTTAGCTGATCACCGACGATACTTTCTACCATGTTTTCCATTGTCGAAGCGGTAAACGTTTCTGGATATCCAATTTCATCAAGAGTGATAGTCCAATCTCCACCATCTCTTAAATCATCATAATCAAATGTTACTGTTCTACTATGTGACCCAGAGTTATCAAGCCAGTGGCAGCTGGAGTTACCATAGTTTTTCGAAAACATTTTTGAATCTGCATTGATAAACAATTCAACTTTCTCAATACACAGTCCATTACTTCCTTCTTTTCCAATTTGGATTTGCTCGATATCTCCAAGTGTACTAATGCCGGGTATAACCAGCTCATAAGAATGGGCCTTGTTTCTTTCAAAATCATTTCTACCATAATCTAAATAATATTTTGATGCGCCCGCTTGAAGTCTTACATAGACTGGATCATCTGTTGCCGCGTGAGTTTTCGATGCCGTGTGAACAACCAATTTAACTCTGTATAAAGGAAGATCTTCAATGTCACACGCTTGAAATACTAAGTTCAGTGATAAAACAAATAATAGGTTTAATAGTTTATTGTTTTTCATACTACGTTCCTCATCTAGTTTTGATTTTTATTTATTATGAGGAGAGAAGCCTTTTTGACCTATGCTAAAGTCAAGTTATGTAATGATAATAGATATTTAGGTGAAAATAAGTGAAATAAAATTATATTTTCTCGCCAATTATTTATGGCAGTATAAATAAAATTAGCAATTTAGCGACTGGCCGATATGGACAGCTGGAAGTTATTCTTATATGAAAACCCAAAATATTGAAGGAAGAAAAAATGTTGATAAAGCTTTTATCTATACTCACCGTAGTTGTATCTATTAATGTTCATGCATTTGATTTTTTTGGAAGTCAGTGTCGTTTCCCACAGCGATTACAAAGTTTTGCTTTTGGCGCAGCGGAGAGTTTTGGGAGCGAGTTCCCGATGCCAGAAATTGTCGATCAAGTTTGTTGGCAGCTCGGTAAAAAACATGGCCGAAATGCCCTTAATCGGGCCGATAGAGACCGAGATTTAGATGACTGCTACGATGCATATGACTATGGTGTTGAGCAAGGCTTAGAGGCTACTCAAAGTGATATGGAAATGCCGACGTATTGTTATCATATTGGTCTTCAATTTGGCTTTATGCTGCTTTCTGAATACGCTAGGCAGGGCTACACCCAAGAAGTTGGCCGTGAGTGTATAAAAGAATATGATAAGGGGTATGAAGCTGGTTTAAATAATCGCCCCATGAATGTGCGCTCTGATAATAAACTCGCTCACTGTTATCGGACGGGTTATCAGGATGGACAGTTCTATTAGAACTGTCCTCCTAGTCTAATAAATCCATTATATCCGCTATTGATCATTCCTCTGGTTGGGTTAGCTTCGATCGTTAGTGGGTCAATTCCAAACTGAGAAGGCCGTTGACCTGTGGTTAGTCCACCATCTACTTGTAGGTATAGAGAGCGCTGGCCACTTTCAATAATAGGTTGGGTAACAGTTACATTTCCTTCTCCCCAAAATCCTTGGTCATAAAAAATATCAATGCCATTTAGTGATTCAGTCGTATAGCCAATGTCGGCAGATAGACCTACATCAAGTCTTGTCGGGCCTAAGTCACTTGCATTTATTTGAGTAGTGTTTTGAACAGCAAATGTTTCATCACTAAAACCACCGTGCAGTAAATGTAGTGCGGTTGAGTTTGTGAGTGCTAGGTTTCTTCTTTCTGGAAGTAGCGTTTGATTTAACCTGATCGTCGTCTGTCCAATTTGTGGCATGGGAATATTTGCTCGATCTGTCATAATGCTAAACTGCTGCGAAACTTCTGATTCGAGTTGGTCATTGAATTGGTGTGCCCAACCAAGAGTCACAACGTTCGCTTGTCCAAGACCGGCATTTTCCCCCGGGCGATAAAGGTTAGCAAGGTCTCCGCCTGCAACGAAATCAGTTCTTAGTGTGAAATCATTATTTTGATTGATGTGATAGATATCATCACGGTCAAGATAAACTAAAACCGATGTGTAACCTTGCTGTCCACCTGTTATTCGATATGCGCCATCACCATAAGAACCGACAACACCCATATATAAATCTTGAGTTGACTCTCTTTTAGGCCCTATCGCTGAATTTGGATCAGTAACGGTCGTTTTACTTCTTCTTATGTAACCGACTTGTCCAAAATGTTCTCCGCGGTATCTGTCATAACCGGCCGTGAGTCCATAATTAATCGTTGTTAATTGAAGGTCTCCGTCTTTTTGAATTTCTCTTTTCGTATGAGAGCCAGTCGGTACAACAACTCGCACTTCTTGGCGAAGATTTGTTAACGCCACATGGATAGGTGATCTCTCATCATCCAATTGTCCAATAGCATCTTGAACTTTGCTTAATTGGTATCGTGTATTTCGGCTTAGATAAACGTGATTACAATCTTTAATTGAACTCTCACCTGAACCCATA
>JAURQB010000028.1 GCA_030836365.1 Bdellovibrionota bacterium
ATTTGTCTTGTTCCAATAATATTTTAGACCAGAAAAGATACATTGCACCTTTTAGATAATTTTTATTAACGATATGGAGGAGTTCCTCCAACTGTTTTAGTTGTCCAATAGCCTCTCTAACAAGTCCAAGGTTATAATTATTATTAGCTATAGAAAGCAGTACTTTCGCTTGTAAATCCGGCTCAGACTCTTTTACTGCGAGGCTTAATGCAAGCTCAAAATCTTTTTTAGCACCAACAAAATCGCTACGATAATTTTTAACAACACCCGAGTTGTAAAAGAATTCACTTGTGAGGGTGGGGAGATTAACAGACATATCATCAACCAACTTTTGAGCTCGCTGTATATAGACACTTGCCTGATCATTTCTCAAAGACTCTGAAGAGATTCTGATTAAAAATCCGTATATTTTGAAAACAACAAAGCAATCTCTCGGTAAATCACAACAGTCTAGCGCCTCATTGAACAGATTAAATGCTTTTCCGAGATCTGATTTGTCATAATATAGCTTTGCTAGCCTGTAGATTGACTTGCCATACTCTCTTTTAGAAAAATTCACCTTGCCATCATTATCAAGATTTACTTCATTTAAAATACTACCATCTACAATATTTATACTAGTTGCTATTTCCATAAGCAGACCCCTGATTATATTCTGCGAAAATTTAACATGAGGGGAAAATATAAGTCAAAAGAACTTCAACATAGTGAAAATTTAGGTGCATTTATGAAGAGAACCTGATAAAAATGTGCATGTAATTACAAGCACTTGGACGTGGCGCACAAAATCTTAGTTACAACGGAATTATGTTTAAGTACCACGCTCGTAATTTTATTTTCGATTGAACCTAGGGGCTTTTGATGAAAAAAAATATCTTATTGCTTTATGGAGGAGAAGAAGAAGCATCGATTTCCTGTATTTCTTCCAAGTTCATCTATGAATCTATTAAAGAAAGCCAAAACCTTGAGATTATTCCTGTAATCATCAATTCACAATTCGAACTATTTCTTAATGACAGATTTCAGCTAAAATTCACAGAAAGTAAAAAGGTTGAGGTCAAGAACCGTTCTCTATTCATTGATTCGAAAAAAATTCCAATTCATTATTGTATTCCTTGTATCCATGGAGCCCCTGGAGAGAATGGACAAATCCAAGAAATATTGAACTTCTATGGAATAAAATATCTAGGCAACACCCCTGAAATTTCTAAGAACTGTTTCAACAAAATTACAACCAAGCTCTGGGCCGAGAAACTAGGGATACCAACAACCCCTTTTGAGGTAATAACTAAAAATAATACAAGTAATCAGCTTAAAAACATATATACCGCATTGGGTGAAAATGTATTTATAAAAACAAGTTCACAAGGTTCTTCAATTGGCTGTTACCCTGCAAAAACAATGGGGCAATTTAAAGACGCAGTAAAAAGTGCGTTAGAATATGGGCCGTTTGTTTTGATTGAAAAAGCTATACAAGCACGAGAAATTGAAATTGCAGCATTTCAGTTCAAAGGGAAACTTATGATTAGTAATCCGGGGGAAGTACTGAATGACCAAAGCTTTTACAGTTATGAAGACAAATACTCAGAGAAGTCATCAACAAAAACGACAATTCAACCAAAGTTAGATAATCTGCAAATGACAAAATTAAAAAGCTATGCCGAGAGACTGTTTAAAAATATGTCTCTAAAAGATTTGGCCAGAATAGATTTTTTCTTGAAAGAGAATAGCGGTGAGATATATCTTAATGAAATTAATACATTTCCAGGTATGACCCCAATTTCTTTATTTCCAAAGCTTCTGGCCGCAGAAAAAATTACTATGAAAAATTACTTATTAGATCGAATTGAACAAATTTAAAAGGAATTCAAAATGGAGAAAAACGTCTTAATCAACGAAGCTAGTAAAAATCATGGAGTTAAAGTTCTCGATAGATTCTATAAGAAAAATATTATTCCTCCTGAGAAAAAAGAATATATAACAAAACTTGAAAATTCTGTTGGACCTTATATGGGCATAGAAGCACCAAACGGAGAAACCCATTACATGTTAGATGCTGCAAGCCAAATTGCGACATTAGGTTTAGGTTTTAACCCTCTTGCATTTTTTGGAACTGCCTATCACCAAGAAAGTTGGACTCAAACAAACAATACTAAAAAATTTAAAAGAATCAGAGAAAGTTTTGAGAACCTTTTATTACGAGAATTATCTTGGGACAACATTGCGACAACCTTATGCCACAGTGGAGCTGAGGCAAACGAGATAGCATTGGGTTATTGCTATCGAAGAAGAATAAATAAACAAGCAAAAAAGGTTATTGCTTTTGAAGGTTCTTTTCACGGACGTATGCAAATTTCACTTTCCTCAACATGGAATAAATCAAAAAGAGAACCTTTTGAGTGGAATGATTATAAAACTACTTTTTTACCCTATCCAAAAATATCGACAGATAAAATTAATGTTGCTTATCCGGCTTCCTGGAGTGAGAAGTGGGAGTCTGCAAAGAGTATTGATTTCTCGTGCCCTGAAGTGGAAGGATCATGTAAAATTCAGCAAAAAGAAATAGAGATTCTTTTAAAAACTCGTGACGAACTATTAAAGGATGAATCATTTGCGATCATCATCGAACCGATGCAATGTGAAGGCGGCGACCAGTATGCAACGGATAGGTTTTACACAGGTTTACTATCACTCGCAAAAGCATTTAGCGTTCCCGTTATCTTTGACGAGGTTCAAACAGGCTACCACCTTGGAAGAAAGTTTTTTTGGCATAAACAATTCGTGCTAAAAAACTCACAAGGAGAAGACATATCCCCAGATTATATCGTCTGTGCGAAAAAGGCTCAAATAGGTCTCATTATTTCTCATTGTGACGAAAAAACCTATGAAGAGTTTTCTTCTGCCTCATTTTTCAGAGGACAGATTCACGCAAGTGCGCTTAACCAAAGTAAATATATCATTAAACAAATAGAAGAAAAGTGGAGAAAAAGGCTTAGCCAGCTAATTGAAAAATTTCCAACATTTTACTCGAACCCTCGAGGCTTAGGCTTGGCATTTGCTTTTGATGTTATAGATAGCACGAAGGTAATGGAAATAATCTCCAAAAGATTTAAATTTGGCCTACTCTACTATCCTGCAGGAGAGCAAACACTTCGTTTTAGGCTAAATACGGCCTTTAAAGATATTGATATCGATTATTTATTTGATCATTTAGAGCTAATCACAAACGAGGTATATTTTCAAAAAAGTGAAGAGCCAAACCCCATTCCTTTCTCAGTAGAAACGGAGCTGAAAAAAATTGAAAGTACGTACTTATGGCATCAAGCACTATGTCAAAATATATTAAAAAATAAACAAGCAACACTTCAAAAAATTACCGAATTATTTAACCTTGAGAAGGATGAAGAACTAATTCTAATTAACGAGCAAAACTTTAGTCAGTATGAAAGCGCTATTGATAAAATCCAAAGGGAAGTTTACGAAGAAAAAAGACAAACAAATATTAGCGTCTTTAAAAAAATAACGACTGATAGGGACTCTGTTTGTATCGGAATTGAAAAAGATAAGCAGTTAATGGCCATCTCTTTTTCAGGGAGATTAAACTTATTTGGAGACGAGCGCGGAATCTCATCTCATGAGGACTTTCATAACCCTAATGCTCTATACACAGCAGACACAACTATTCTACCCGCCTTAAAAGGCCGAGATATCGGAAGGGATCTCAAATATTGTACAATTTTATTAGGCTTAGCTAATGGCTTTAATATTTTTCTAGGTAGAAATCGACAAGTACACGCATCAAAAATGTTTAATATAAATCTTTCTCTTGGAGCGTATGAATATCGATACATCAAAAATGACTATTTGGATGAGCTTGAATACAAAGATGTGATTCATTACAAAATAGATTACGCGAAGCCTGAAATATTCACTGGTGAAAACTATAACTACCTAGAAAATTCAAAAACGAACTTTAAAATCACGAAGAATTCACTTTCTCGACTTATTAATAAAATCTGTCTAAGTAATTTTGTCGGCGACGAATTTCTTGGAAACATGAACATACTCTTTGATCAAGGACCTGCAAACTTGAAACAAGGGTACTGTGCTTCAGGGCAATCTGAAGCAGTAGATAAAATAGTAAAATCTATTTGGACAAAAAATAAAAAATCAAATAGGTTTTTGACTTTTGAAGGACATTATTTTGGACAAGGTTCGTTTTGCGCAAGGGCGCTTTCAAATAATTCTGATGAATCATTATTCGAAATTGAAAAACTTCCACATCCAACAAAAGAAAATTCTGATGAAGTACTTATAGGTTTAGAAGGATTGCTTAAAACAAAATCATTCCTTGGTGTTTTCATTGAACCAACTAGGCAAAAATTCATGGATTGTGTATCAATTAATTTTTTGAACAAATTAAGGGAACTTACGACAAAATATGAAACACCACTAGTTCTTAATGAAACTGCATCTAAATATGGTGTCTATTCTGATTCATTTTATGCTTCATCTAAAATGAACAGTGCACCTGATGCAATAATGGCTTATTATGGTGGGCAATTTTCAATGATTCATATAAATCAAAATTACTTTCTAAAAAAACCTCTTATGCTTATCAGTACATGGGATGGAGACGAGCACTCCCTCGGCCACGCAATAAACGAATTAAATAGCTTTAAAGATGAAAGTTTGAATAAAATCAGGAGTGAACTAACATCCAGATTTGAATCATTACTTAATAAATACCAAATTCAATGCTTTAAAGTTCACAAGGGAGTTGCCAATTTTCATGGACAACTCCCTCCAAAGTTAAAACAATATTATGTAAATATAGAAGGAAGAAATATTGTTAGTCTGTCTCCAGAGCAAATGAGATCCTTAATTGAATCAATTTAGTAAAAGGCTTTAAATGCACACCGATCAAAATTTTCCGATAATTACATATAAAAATGACGAAAATGATTTCCAACACGGAATATACCATGGGGAAAGCTTTAGGGACGGAATACAGGAACTCGCGGCCATTCGTAGAAACTTGCTTCTTGAAAAAAACCCAAGTATTGAGGAACACTTGCACGACTTATCAATGCAACAATGGACAATAACCTCGCAGTATGCACCTGACATTACAGATGAAATGAAGGGTATTTGTGAGGGGGCAAATATAACAATTGATGATATAGTTATTTTAAATAACTACACTGACTTCAGGGATATTAATCTGCCCGATGAGGGATGCAGTACAGTTCATGTCATTACACCCGATGAATCAATTAGTGGACAAACTTGGGATATGCATAGCAGTGCGAAGAAATATGTATGCTTAATTGATATTCCTGGTGAAGAAAATTTGCCAGGCCAGCTATATTTTTCTTTAGTAGGTTGTGTCGGGATGATGGGAATAAAAACGAATAATCTATTAGTTGGTGTTAACAACCTTAACACCACAAATGCACTCGCAAGCTTAATCTGGCCAGCGTTAATAAGAAAGTCACTTGGCAATGCGAACAATTACGACGAACTGGTTAATGCAATAAAAAACGCCCCAGTCACCTCAGGGCATAATTACCTAATATCAAGTTTGGAAAATGGTTCGATGTGGGAAGTCTCTCCAAAAGTCGTCGAAAATGTATCTAATTTAGATACGACAAAAAAAGGACATCAATGTATCTTTCATACAAATCATTGCCTAGGAGAATCAATATCAAAGTACGAAAACTTAAAATCGCTTAGTAGTACAACAAAAGAAAGATATGATATTCTAAGAAAATCTTCTTCTGAAATTAAAAGTTCAAATGATCTAGAAAAACTTCTTCATGGCCATGATAATTATCCAAAATCAATTTGTGGCCATTTTACTAACAACTCTCAAGATCCAAGCGCAACCTGTGGAGGAGGATATTTTAACTTTTCAAAGGAAGATATCTATTTCTGGAGAGGATGCCCCGTGTACGACAAAAATTTTAAATCTATCAGGTACAAAAAATATAATAACTCTTTCCAAAAAGTGAGTTCGTAAATTTTATGAAATCAAAAAAGTCATTGGTCTACCCATGGCAGCCCCAAAACGAAAAAAGATATAAATTAATAAAATTTGAAGATGATAATGTTTTAAAAACCACAAGGGGAGTATTAACAGACTACTCATCATTATCATTCCACTCTTCCTTTGGCTTTAATAATAATGTCATAGCGAAAGAAATGAAGAATCAAATTAATCACAGCTTACTCACTTTTTCTAAATTTGAACAACAGTTTCAAACTGAAATAGCGAACGAATTATTGGACTTACTAGAGCTTAAAGGGCACATCTTTTTTACCCAAGGAGGTGCAGACAGTGTTGAGCACGCTCTAAAGATAAGTCGTGAATCCAATCAGCGAAGAGTAATCTTATCCCGTAGAAAAAGCTACCACGGAGCAACTCTCGGGGCATTACAGATAACAGGAGATCACAGAAGGAATGTTTTCTACCTGCCAAAAGGCGGTCATCATTGGATTCCTGAACCAAAAGATGATCCAGATTTTTCAAAAACACTAAACATTATTCATAAGATTGGAGCAAATAATATTTCAGGAATTTGCCTTGAAAGCATTACGGCAAAAAATGGCGTATATATTTTGCCACCAACATGGATCGACGGTTTAAGACAAGTTCAATCAAAATATAAAATTAATATTATCTTTGATGAAGTAGTCTGTGGTTTTTATCGAACATTAAAACCATTTGGATTTCACCACTATAAGATAAAACCAGATATCGTCTGTATGGGAAAAGCAATCAGTAATGGGATGGCCCCGTTGGGAGCAGTGTATTTTGCTCCTAAGATAATGACATATTTTAATAACAATGCATTTAAAACTGGACACACAAACTATGGCCATCCAATCTCCTTAGCTGCTCTTAGGGGCGTTCTCAAATATATTAAACAAAAATCTTTTAAAAATAAGATAGAGACAAACAGTAAAATATTAAAAAATTGGATAAAAGAGATTGGGCCCTATATTGCAGAGTCGCGAGGAACTGGTTTCTTATATGCAATAGACCTTAAAAGCCCTGTTAGTCATGATGTATTTTATCAAAACGGTATAAGTATTGTGATGAATGAAAGTACCCTTATTCTTTGCCCAACAATATCCCTCACAAAACAAAAGTTAATTAAAGATTTGTCTCAATTATCTAATGTTATTAGGAGATACTCATAATGTATTCAAAAAAAATAGACTCACCAAGAGAGACGTTAAAAAAATATGTTACAAATAATATCTCAATTATGAGTGGCGGTTTTGGCTTATGCGGAATCCCAGAGAATTCAATCAACTATATTTCACAGCTTCAGGCAAATAATTTAACAGTCATCTCAAACAACATTGGTAATAGCGGACGGGGTTTAGTTAAATTACTTAAACAAGATATGATTTCAAAAGCCTTATGTAGTTACGTAGGTGGTAACCCGGATTTGGAAGAAAAAATTTTGAATCAGACAATAGAAATTGAGCTCATCCCACAAGGAACCTTTATCGAGAGAATACGTGCCGCAGGGGTTGGAGTTAGGGCGTTCTATACTCCAACAGGATATGGAACATTAATCGCAGAAGGAAAGGAAGAAAAAGATTTTGATCGCCCTTGTATTATGGAATATTCATTAAGCGCTGATGTGGCAATTATTAAGGCCGAAATAGGTGATGAATTTGGAAATTTACATTTTAAAGAAACTGCCCAAAATTTTTCTCCCCTAATGGCAATGGCGGCAAAAACGACAATTGTTGAAGTTGAAAAACTTGTTTCGATAGGAGAATTGAAACCAGAACTGATTCATCTTCCAGGTATTTTTGTTCAACATATATATGAAGGCGAAAATTATGAAAATGCTATTGAGCACTTAAAGGTAAGAAAATGAAGAGTTGGAGTACTAATGAAATGGCCTTTCAGGTTATCAAACTGATTGAAGATAAATCCATCATCAACTTGGGAATAGGACTACCAACAGCGATTGCTGAAGTTGCACCTCCAGAAAAAAACTTAATAATTCACAGTGAAAATGGAGTACTCGGAGTAAAAGGAAGACCTTCCCAAAATGAAGTTAGTCCAACGTTAATAAACGCAGGAAAAGAAACAATAAGCGTACATAGCGGCGCTAGTTTCTTCAACTCATCTCTTAGCTTTGGAATGATTAGAGGAGGACATGTTAATACTACTGTCCTTGGGGCCATGCAGGTTGGAACCAATGGAGACCTTGCAAATTGGGCAATCCCAGGTAAAAAAATCACAGGAATGGGCGGAGCAATGGACCTAGTCAA
This sequence comes from Bdellovibrionota bacterium, assembly GCA_030836365.1. GTDB lineage: Bacteria > Bdellovibrionota > Bacteriovoracia > Bacteriovoracales > Bacteriovoracaceae > UBA1511. The sequence continues at coordinate 8,302 of JAURQB010000028.1, forward strand.
TGGGCCAGAGAAGGTGATCATTATGAGTTATCATTTTTCCAAAAATGGTAAGTCAAAACTTGTAAAGAATTGCTCATTACCACTTACAGGCAAAAACGTTGTGGACTATATTGTCACTAATATTGGCGTTTTTAAACCTGTACCTGAAGAAGAAAAGTTTAGAATTATTAAATTAGTTTCAA
>JAURQB010000029.1 GCA_030836365.1 Bdellovibrionota bacterium
TTATTTCTTCAAAAGACTCTAGGGTTTCAAGAATCTGATCCTCTCTTAGCTCACTCGGATAGTTGTAGTTAAGTTGCCCAAAAAAATTAGTGGGTCTTGCTGGCCAATGAAGTTGGTAGAGGTCAATGTATTCGGTCTTCAGCCGTTGAAGCGAACCCATGACTGCTTCTCTCATGGACGCTTTAATATTGGTTGAACCATTTCGAATATAAGTCATAAAGCTTGTTGGCCCAATCAGTTTTGTGGCCATCACAATTTGATCTCGATGTTGGTGAAACTTACTCCATTCGCCGATAATCTCTTCGGTTCTAAAATGGGTCTCAGACTTTGGGGGGATAGGATACATCTCAGCAGTATCAAAGAAGTTAATACCCCGCTCAAAAGCAAAATCAAGGATCTCATGGGCTTCTTTTCGAGTGTTTTGCTCGCCAAAGGTCATCGTGCCCAAACACAACGGACTAACCTCAATTTCAGTGTTTTTAAGTATTTGTTTTTTCATGGATTTTCCCTTGATCTCTTTGGTCATTATTTTAGGGAACTTCACCGGTGTTCGGCCAGTATAAATCGGATAAAAATTTCTCTAATCGTTTGATTTGATTGACGAAAATTTAATCTGGGATTAAATGAATACACGCAAATTTTTATCCTAAAAGAGAGGGTAGCTGATGGGGACTAAAAACTTAAACCAACCAGATGAATTATACGCTTATGCGAATGAAAAAAACTCCATTGATACGAGTGGAATATATCTTGTCGGTTTTGAGTTTGATGGCACTGTTTGTTTTAGAAAGGGAGCATGTCTCGGCCCGAATGCATTTCGTGAAGTGTCTGAGGGAATTGAAGCATTTAGCCCTTATCTTGGAATCGACTTAGAAGAAGACCATGTACCACTTTATGACTTAGGTAACCTGTATGGAGAAGGTGAAAATCAAAGTGAGCTATATCTTTCACTTAATGATTCTTTTAATCATTTAACGAATGAACTTGACCTGGAAAAAAATAATCAGCGACTTATTACGCTTGGTGGAGAGCATTCAATATCACTCGTTGCGATTCAAAAATACCTTAAACAATATGCTAATTTAGTTCTTATTCACTTGGACGCGCATGCGGATTTAAGGGATGGTTATTTGGGGAACTATTATTCTCATGCCTCAATTATCAGAAGAAGCCTAGATCATTTTGGGCCAGAGCATGAGTTAATTCAATACGGTATTAGGTCGGGAACCAGAGAAGAATATGATTGGATGCATGAGAATAAATCAATCTGTCTCAGACGATCGGATTTCTTAGAGCGTATAAAAAATATTCCAAATGATGTTCCTGTTTACGTGACGTTGGATTTAGACTTTTTTGATCCAAGCTATCTTCCAGGGACAGGCACTCCTGAAGCTGGAGGAGAAGATTTTCACACCTATATTAGTTTATTAAAAATATTAAAAGATAAAAAATTTGTTGGTGGAGACATCGTGGAGCTTGCTCCTGAAATTGACCCCACAAACAATAGTGCGGTGTTTGCGACAAAGGTGTTGAGAGAAATGATTTGTACCCTGGCTATTTCAAATGACCTCGTAGGAGCAAGTAATGAAAGATAATTGGACAATAGAATCAGCCGATCAGTTTTATGGAATTTCTAAATGGGGTGAGGGCTACTTTGGCGTAAATAAAAAAGGAGAGCTCGCAGCATATCCTGATTTAAATAAACTTGATGTACAAATAAGCCTAAAAAATATTATCGATGAAATTAAAAATGAGGGAATTGAGCTCCCAGTTGTTATTCGTTTTCAAGATATTTTGCGCGCGCGAGTTAAAGAACTTAATAAAAGTTTTCGCTCGGCCATTCGATCCTTGGGATACTGTGGAACTTATAAAGGTGTTTACCCGGTAAAAGTTAATCAAATGCGTGAAGTTGTAGAAGAGGTTATTGAGTCAGGAGCAGATTATGATTACGGCCTAGAAGCTGGTTCAAAATCAGAGTTAATGACAATTCTTGCACTTAATACAAATCGAAACTCGTTGAGTATACTTAATGGTTACAAAGATGAGCACTACATCAGGCTTGCCTTGATTGGAACTAAAATAGGGCGCAATATTGTGATTGTTGTAGAGAAGCCATCGGAGCTTGATTTAATTATTCGCTTGGCCAAAGAAACTAAAACCAGACCGATGATTGGAATTAGAAGTAAGCTGAGCTTTAAGGGTTCTGGTAAGTGGGAAAACTCCGCCGGAGACAATGCCAAATTTGGTCTTAGTACGACTGAAATAATTCAAGCCGTTAATAAATTAAAAAGTGATCATTTTCTTGATTGCTTAAAACTTTTTCATTTTCATGTAGGTAGTCAAATTCCTATTATTGGAACGATTCAAGACGCAATAACTGAAGGAGCTCGGTACTATGCTCAGTTAGTGAAAATGGGAGCGCCCTTGGAGTTCTTTGACGTTGGTGGAGGTCTTGGCGTTGATTATGATGGCAGTCAATCTTCTAACGATTCCTCTATTAATTACTCGATGGAAGAGTATGCAAAAGATGTGGTGCAAAGCTTGATGCAAATTTGTGATCAGGAAGAAGTGAATCACCCGACAATAGTTAGTGAGTCCGGCCGGGCCATTACGGCACATCACTCTTGCGTGATCACAAAGGTTATCGGGGAGATTAACCCAAGTAAAACAAGTTTTGAAAATGTAGAAAGTGATAATGAGCACTTATTTGTTCAAAATATGAGGCAAGTAGCCGCTGAGGTGAATGAAGAAAATTTCATGGCAGCCTATAATACTATTTCTAAAATAAAAGAAGATACTCTTAATGCATTTAAGCTTGGTGTTCTTGGCTTAGAAAATCGCGCTAAAGTAGAAGACTTATACTGGTGCACACTAAAGCGTGTATTTGAAATTGCAAGTGAAGTTGAGGAAGAATCCGAAATCGTTTGGGAGCTAAGACAAAAACTTTCCTCTCAATACTTATGTAACTTTTCTGTTTTTCAATCTACGGCGGATAGTTGGGCAATAAAACAAGTTCTTCCGGTAGTTCCTATTACAAGACTTGATGAATTTCCTGTTAAAGAAGGATCTATCGCGGATATCACTTGTGATTCGGATGGGAAAATTTGTCATTTTTATAACGAAAATGAGCCTAGCAATACAACTCGTTTTCATGAATTAAAATCAGATGAAGACTACTATTTAGGTATCTTTATGACGGGCGCGTATCAAGATGTGATGGGCGATATGCACAACCTCTTTGGTCGTCTTAATGAAGTTCATGTTTATTCTGATGATGATGACCCAACGGATTTTTATATTGAGGAAGTCATTCGTGGACAAAAATCATCTCAAGTGCTCAAAACGATGCAGTATAATCCAGAGCTCATGGCAATGATGATGAAAAAAGAAATTGACCGTCAGGTAATGCGAGGCCAAATTCCACCGCGAGAGGGTGTGAGGCTAATTGATTTTTATGAAGAAAGCTTGTACAGATATACTTACCTTAAGTAATTTTTGAGCTTAATTTACCTTTCTAAATGACGTCGAGTAACTTTAGACTTGATTCGTTGAGCGTATGCTCTTGCTCTTTCCACTTGGGGCGAAAAACTTTCAGATAAATATCATCATGGTGTTTAAA
>JAURQB010000030.1 GCA_030836365.1 Bdellovibrionota bacterium
TCCCAATTGATTTAACTGAAATTATCCTTGATGAAAAAAATATCAAACTTGATATGAAAGCATTTGAAAGTGAAATGCTTGCAAGCAAAGAAAGATCTAAAAAGTCCTGGAAATCCTCAACACTCGTTGACCAATCAGAGTATTTTTCAATTTTTGAAAAAAATGGAGCAACAAATTTTACTGGCTATGCTCAATTTAGTGAGGACTCTAAACTTTTAGCAAAAATTTCATTTAGCGATGATAAGGATATTTTGTTCTTTGATAAAACGCCGTTTTATGGCGAGTCTGGCGGCCAGGCAGGAGATATTGGGATAATCAAAACAACCAAAAAAACAATTGAAATTATAGATGTCATTAAACCTTTACCGCAGCTTCATGGACATATCGTCAAAAAAGACCATGGTCTTGAGATATCCGGCACATATACCCTCCATGTTAACAAAAACAATAGATCCTTAGTTGCTCGAAACCACAGCGCGACACATCTACTCCAAGCTGCACTAATTGAGGTTGTAGGTGATCATGTTAAACAAGCAGGCTCATTAGTTAATGCTCAAAAACTACGTTTTGACTTCACTCAACCAAATGCTCTAACAAAAGAGGAGATTAAGAGAGTTGAAGCACTCGTAAATCTCAAAATCAGAGAAGCACTCGATGTCTCTCCAACAGTTATGACAAAAGATGATGCTATTAAATCTGGCGCTCTTGCTATTTTTGGCGAAAAATATGATGACGAAGTCCGTGTTTTAAAAATGGGAGACTTCTCAACTGAACTTTGCGGAGGAACCCACGTTAACAATACTAGTGAAATTTCAATTTTTAAAATTTCATCTGAGTCATCACTCAGTTCAGGAATTAGAAGAATAGAAGCAATTACCTCTGTCTCCGCCTTTGATTACTTTAATGAATGTGCTGACATTCTAGACAAACTTCAGGAGGACTTAAATACGACAACTGACGTCCTGGGACGAGTTGCAAGCTTAAAGTCCGATTTAAAAAAATCTAGAAAGGAAGTCAATGAGCTAAAGGATCAAGTGCAAACTTTAAAATCTGCTAACTTATTTACTAATAAAACTGCTATTAATGACTCCCATTCTTTTTTCGACATTCCAGTTGAAGGAAGTGTTGACATGAGAAAACTCTCTGATGACTTTGCCTCTAAAAATCCAAACGCAACAGGGATTATTTATTGCTTGATTGAGGACAAAGTTCAATTTCTTTTACGTACAGATAAAAAAGAAAAAATTCTCGATATGGGTAAAATACTGAAAGATAACGTATCCATTCTTGATGGTAGAGGTGGAGGAAAACCACATATGGCACAAGGGTCAGGATCCTCGGCAAAGTTCACTGAATTTAAAACAATCGTACTTGATGCAATCAAAAGGTCATTTGATGAAGCTTAACTTCAAAATCATTTTTTTATCATTAATTTTTCTTTTAATTTCATGTAGAAAAAATACGACTGAAGTTAACACAAACAAACTCAACATTTCACTATCGACTCATTTAGATTCTATTGATCCAGCAAGAAGCTATGACGGAGCATCTTCAAAAGTAGTTTATAATACTTATGAACAACTTTACCAATATCACTACCTGAAAAGACCGCTTGAAATAATTCCTCTACTTGCAGATGGGATGCCAATCTATAATTCGGATAGAACCGTCATAACTATCAAAGTTAAAAAGGGCATCAAATATCATCAGAATAAATTCTTCGATAACAAAACACGTTTTCTCACTTCAGATGACTTTGCCACTCAAATCAAAAGATTACTTTTTCCTGGAACAAAAAGTACGGGGGGATGGCTACTTGAGGATAAATTGATCGGTGTTGATAAATTTAGAAATACTGTTGGAAGTTCGCTCGAGAAGCTAATCTCAACTGACATAGAGGGAGTTGAGACGCCAGATAATCATACACTTATTCTAAAATTAAAAAAGCCATATCCACAGCTAAAATATGTACTCGCGATGAGCTTTACCTCTCCTGTACCTAGAGAAATTATCTTGAAGCTGAATAATAATCTTGAAAATGACATCATCGGAACCGGCCCTTATAAACTTGAGCGATGGATAAAAAGCTCAAAAATTACACTTAGTAAGTTTAATGAATATCATGAGAGTTACTATCCGATGAGAGGAGACCGCCAAGCAAACAAGGATAACTTGCTACAAGATGCGGGCAAAAAAATTCCATTTATTGATATCATTGAGTTTAATATCATTAAAGAATCACAAACAAGATGGCTTAATTTCTTGTCCAAAAAAATTGATTTGCTTGAACTACCAAAAGATAACTTTTCCAGTGTAATAGATGATCGAGGCGACTTGAAGCCTGAGTTAAGCAAAAAAAACATCACCGGCCAGCTCATTTCATCTAGCACATATTATTGGTTCGCCTTTAATATGAATGCTCCCTTACTAGGAAAAAATAAATATTTAAGAAAAGCCATTGCCCATGCAATCAATCGTGATCGCTTTATTAAAATATTTACTAACAATACCGGCCTTAAAGCAAATTCAATATTCCCCCCTGGAGTTTTTGGCCATCAACCAAATTCATCAATAATTGAATACGATCTTGACCTAGCGAAGAAATATCTCAAAAAAGCTGGTTACCCAGATGGAGTTGGGCTTCCTGACATTACTTTTGATACAAGAAACCCGTCAACGACTTCAAGACAAGAAGGCGAATTTATTAAAAGTGAGCTTTCTAAAATTGGTATCAAAGTTAAGATTAGTACTAATAATTTTCCTACTTTCCTAAAAA
>JAURQB010000031.1 GCA_030836365.1 Bdellovibrionota bacterium
ATAATTCAAAAATTACCTCAATTTTACTTTTCTTCTTTTATTCTTCTCACGCCAGAATTCTAGATTTTGCAGGAGGCCACGGTGTTTTTACACGATTAATGAGAGACATTGGTTTTAATTGTTTTTGGAGCGATGAGTTTGCTAAAAATATTCATTCCATTGGCTTTCAAGGAAGACTAGAGGACCGTAATACGCTTTTGACCTCTTTTGAAAGTTTTGAGCACTTTGATGGGCCGGCCAAAGAAATAGAGCGGTTACTAGGTACACAAGCGGATATATTCTTAAGCACTTCAATATATCCGAAAAGCGTCGAGGAAATTAAAAAATGGCCTTATCTGGGTTCAAATCACGGGCAACACATTTCTTTTTATTCCATGAAGACTTTAGAGTTTATTGCCCAAAAATATGGTTACTATTTGTACTCTGATCAAAAGAGTTATCACTTGCTTAGTCGTCGAAAATTTTTGGTGAATCCCATCACGACTTCAAAGGTGTTAAAAAAGCTTGGGGCTTTCCAAATAATTAAAAAAGTGAAGCAGGGACTGACAGAAAAAGACTCCACTGCGCAGATACTTGCAAGTAACCAAGGAAAAGATAGTTAAGATGATAAAGATTAAAAAGTTAATATTCACTTTTCTCGGGTTGTTGGTTTCAATTTTTTTTCGTGCTGAAAAAAAGTTTGATCTCTGCTTCGTTCGCCTTGATGCTATCGGTGATTATGTCTTATTTAGAAATTTTATGGCGTTTATGGCCAACTCAAACAAGGAAGATAAAAAGACAGTTGTTGTTATCGGTAATATTGCCTGGAGAGAATTAGCTGTAGAATATGATTCTTCAATAGTTGACCATTTTGTCTGGATTGATCGAAATAAATTTTATACTGATATTTTATACTTTTTTAATAAGGTGAGAGAAATAAGGTCTTTTGTATCCTCAGAGCTAGTTGCCTCAGCAGTGAGTCGGGAGTTTTGGTTTAATGATTATGTCGTCAAATTATCAAGCTCACACCATAAAGTTGGTGTTCGTGGTGATTGTTTGAATATAGGAAAGACTGCTTATACAGTCGCAAATTATTTTTATGACGAGCTCGTTTCAATCCGCCCTAGCGAGCGATTTGAGTTTTTTAATAATCAAGACTTTTTTCAGACGCTGGCCCCAGGGTTTAAAATACAAAAGCCATTTTTTCCTTTGAGAGATAATCATCAACCACGAAACAATATAGTGTTTTTTATTGGAGGTAGTGAAGAGTATAAAAGATGGAATGTTAACTTTTTTGCACGACTTGCTATTGACCTTTCACGAGAGTACCCAAATCTTAAGCCGATTATATGTGGAGGAAAAGGGGATCAGGAGGACGCAAGTCGATTTGAGAGGCTTTTTAATTTAGAAGCCTCTGGAAAAATAAAAAATGAGGTGGGGAAAACTACTTTAGTTGATCTTGTTAGTATTATGTCAAGGACAGAAGTATTAATCTCGAATGAGACAAGTGCACCGCATATCGCTGTTGCTGCTAATGTTCCATGTGTTTACGTTATCACAAATGGAGGAATCGCAAAAAGATTTACCCCTTACCCCAAAGAAGTTCATGGTGGTTACCATGCGATTACATTTAATGATGAAGGTAAAAAAAATGCCTCACAAGAAAATAATAAATATGAAGTATCAAGCAGTGATATTCAAGATGACGTATCAAAAGCTGATATCAATTTGATTACGCCACGTTTTGCTTTCACCCAAATCACCGATTTTAAAAATGAACAAAATTAATCTAATCGATAAACTTCAAACTTCAAGTAAAGCCTTTTCTCTTAGGGGCTTTCATCCCTATCTGTTCTTTCTTTTATGCTCTATCGTTTTCCTCTTGAACCCTTTTATGGGTGCGCTCTTTGGTGTACTTTCTTTCACACAATTAAAGCGCTCGTTATTTCTTATTTTTATTCCTGCTCTGTTAGGCCTAATCTTGGCCTCTCAGGTTTCGACAGGTTCTGACACAACGGACATCTATCGCTACTTTATTAAATTTAGCAAGCTTAACGATTATGATATTTTAAAAAACCTTTCGATGTCCAGGTTCGTTGAGGAGAGTAGAATATTCCTTTATTTTAGTTATTTGATTAAAGAAGTTTCAAGTGTCGGTGGTGTTATTTATCTTTGGATGACAATGCCTTTTTGCTTGATATTTCTCATGATCAAATCGACATCAAAAAATAACGTAAAAATGATTCTTGTCATGCTGATAGTTCAGTTCATTGGTATCATGAACTTTCCTGAAATGGGTGAGTGGCAAAAACAAAACAACGCTGTTGCGATATTATTTTTTGCCATGATGTTAATTCAAAATAAATCAAAACCGGGATGGGGATTTCTGACTTTAGCGTTTGCTTTTCATTATTCAATGTTGCCATTACTTCCATTAGTTATTTTTTCTTTCCTGACTAAAGACAAAAAGGCTTATATTATTTCACTTGGTTTTGCCGTGCTGCTAAGTTTTTGGGATTTCAATCAAGTCATTAAGTCAGGTTTATGCTCATCGTTTGAACTCCTACCAAAGTTTGGATGCGCAAGACTTGATAAATATTCAAATTTTCAAAACTGGAAATTAACGGCGAAGCAGCATCTAAGCTACTTTCTCTTATTGATTGCTATCTTTTTTCCATCAATTGTTCGAATTTTTAAAAATAAAGCTAGCTTGATTGAAAGGTTTGGTTTTTTATATCTACTTTTTCTAATTGCTAATCTCTCGAACGCTCATAATTTTATTCGCTTCATTTGGAGTGCATTTCCTGTAGGTGCTGTAGGGCTTATCTACTTTTTTAAAGAAAATAAATTCTCCTACAGACGACAAGTTTTCGCTGTTGTGGCACTTCTTTTTATTGGGCATAATATCGCCTCATTATATTTGCGAACCCATCGTCCAACTTACCAAAGTGAATATGCTGGAGGTAAGCTAACTAATTTATTTACTTATAATATTTTTGATTACTGGAAACTTGTTGAAGGGCCGAAGAAAAAATGAAATTATCAATCATAACAATTACCTTTAACAATTATGAAGAATTAGTTGAGACCTGCAACAGTTTAAAAGATATCTCTATCCAATTTGAACATGTGATTATTAACGGTGGTGATTGCTCGCAAACAAAGAGTTTTCTTCGTCGTTACAGAGAAGATCAGGATGTCGTTTGCATCAGTGAGCCTGATAAGGGAATCTATGATGCTTTTAATAAAGGAGTCTTAAATTCAACTGGTGATTACATCTCCTTTTTAAATAGTGGTGATCTACTAAATGACCTAACTTATTATGAGGATGCGATTAAATTGATTAAAAACGAAGGGCTTACATTTGTTCACAGCGGAATTTTATTTGATGATCAAAAATACGGCAAATATAAATTACACCCCAAGAAAGGTGATAACCCAGGACTGGGGATGCTTTACATGCATCCATCAATGGTTGTTACACGAACAGTTTTTGATGAAGTGGGTATTTTTAATTTGAATTATAAGATTGCTGGTGATTTTGATTGGGCCTGTCGATTATGGAAAAAGAAATATTCAAATAAATTTACTAAGCGCTATCCAGTTCTAATGAATAATCGAGGTGTTTCAAGTCAAAATGAAACTCAGGCGCTTTTTGAGTGCAGACAATCGTTAATAAAAAATAATCTTTATACAGGAATAACTCGGATTTATTTTCTAAAAAGAAATTTAAAATATAGGATTCGAAGAATCCTTGGAGTATTAGATATTTTTAGGCTTGGTAAATTTTATAAAAAAATATCAACTTATTAATTTTTTTGATCTTAATAGAGCTTTAAAAATTCCATAAACTCTTCCCGTCAGGGAGCTCAAGGGAAATAAGACTGATTTAAATTCAAATTTACACATTAAGTAAATAGTTTTTAAAAATGGTACTGTCAGCATTTCGATTAGTTCAAACAATACCTTGGCTTTTCGCTCCATAATGATCCACTTTACAACTAGTGCACCTTTACCGACACCATATCGAAATGATTTTTTTACATTTTGTTTAACTGGCCCAAAGTTTGGTCTTACATGATAAACTTTCAAGGTTTTGTCATAAGCCATTGGAATTTTATTAAAGTAAGCCTTCCACGTAAGATCAGTTTCTTCTCCGCTTCCCCAGAAAGCACCGATGCCAAAATTTTCGGAAAACTTTCCTAACTTAATGAAGGTTTCTTCATTTATGCAGAAATTTGAGCCCATCAGAAGTTTTGAGTTTCTAAATTTATTAAGGTTTCCACCATAGTCATGCCTTGGGCTGTAGAATTCCAAGTTATCTTCTCTGATTATACTACCCGCTATTATTTTTACATTTGAATGGAGTATGATTGCACCAAGTAAGTTTTTAGAGTAATGCTTATCAAGATGGCCATCATCATCACAAAAAATGATCCAGGAGTTTTTGAAATCCCCGGAAAGAGGTATCTTATTTCGGGCACTTGAAACACTTTTATTGTGAAAGTTAATTTTTTTTATTTTTGAGCTTTGAGATTGAATCTCTTTGAGATCAATTGGGATTTCGTTTTGGTCAATGATGATAATTTCATCAACATATTTTTGGTTCAGGATACTTTTCAAGCACCTTTTGACGTAAAAAGGGTCTCTTCCGTAGCTATTAACTAGGTATCGAAATTTAAGATGTTGATGATTTGTTTTCATTTCCATTACAATATTAGCTAATTGTCTTTTATGAGGCAAAGCTAATTTAGGAAAATAAATGAAGGTTGCACTTTATCATGATTGGTTAACTGGGTTTCGTGGAGGAGAGCGGGTTTTAGAAGCATTTTGCGAGTTATTTCCCGATGCCCCTATTTATACTTTAATTCACCAAGAAGGTGTTTCAAGTTCAGTTATTGATCAAAAAACGATATATACAAGTAAGCTAAACAAAATTCCTAATATACAAAATAATTATCGAAAATTTCTCCCTGCTTTTCCTCATGTTATCAAGAGTTTTAAACTTAAAGATAAGTACGATCTTATTCTAAGTTCCTCTCATTGTGTGATCAAGGGAATTGAAAAGTCAGCAGGGGCAACTCATATCTCTTATATACACAGCCCAATGAGGTATATGTATGATCAATTTGATAACTATTTCGGTAAAAATGCTCCACGGTATCAACAACTGGGGGCAAAAGTTTTTAGACGTTACCTAACAAGTTGGGATATCAACAGTAATAAAAATGTTGATCATATGATTGCTAATTCTAATTTTGTTCAGAGTCGAATAACAAAATACTATCAAAGAGATTCATCAGTCATTCATCCTTTTGTTGATCTTGAGGATTTTAAAGAATTTGAAAAAATTCCACCCCATAAGAGTGATTATTTTATTATTCTCAGTGCATTTGCCCCAAACAAAAAAGTGGAACTTGCCATTAGGGCGTTCAACAAAAATGGCAAAAAATTAAAAATAATCGGATCTGGCCAGCAAGAGAATTATCTTAGAGAAATTGCGAAAAATAATATTGAGTTTTTAGGAAATCTCGAGCGAAGCGAGGTTATTAAATATTTGTCACAGGCTCAAGCATTAATTTTTCCCGGAGTTGAGGATTTTGGAATTGTTCCTCTTGAGTCGATGGCCGCAGGAACACCTGTCATTGCCTTTAAAGCCGGAGGGGTTTTAGAAACGTTGACAAATAAAGTATGTGAGTTTTTTGACGAGTCAACAGTGGAATCATTAAACAGTGGTATTGAAAATTTTAATTTGAAAAACTTTTCCCATAATGAACTTAGACATCAATCAGAAAAATTTTCTCGAGATATTTTTAAAAGAAAAATAATGGACGAGATCAAATTCAAAATGGGCGGATCACTTGGTTAATTTAGTTTCTAATAGATATTTAAAAATTCTGATATGCCTCGCCGCAACCACCCTTTGTGTAACCTTTCTTTCGAATTCGGGCTTAAATGCTTTCTTTTTAATGTTTGGAATTGCTTCTCTTTTTTCGATGCGAAAAGAAATATTTAATATTGATCGAAGTGTTTTTATCCTCACTGCTTTGCTCTTTATGTCTGGTTTAGTGAGTAATTTATACAATTTTTCAGAACTAGATAATTTAAGCAAGTCTTTTCGCGGGTTGCGTTTTTTCTTTTTTGCGCCTTTTTTTGTTAGTTCATTTTATTTGATTCTTGATTATTACAAAAAAACTGACCTACAAAAAAGTAATGTATTTAATTGGTTTCTAATTTTGACTAGCATCGCCTCTATCAGTGGCTTAATCGGTCTCTATACGGGATTCAATTATCTAAGGTTTAAGCCCATCAATCATCATGTTAGAAATGCGGGAATGTATGGTATGTACATGACCTATGCCTATGGTATTTCATTGTTTCTCACTCTTAATTTGGGTGCTTTAATACATTACAAGAGATTTAAAAATTATATTAATTTTCCGATTCTTTTATGCTCAGCGATGATAAATTTAGTTGGTCTTTATTTTTCCTACACTAGGGGAGCATTGCTAGGACTTGTTTTTAGTATTCCTTTTTTACTTGTGAAAAGTAAAAAACAATTAATTATTCTTCTCATTACCGTCGTGACTTTTTTATCCGGGTTTGTTTTTTATACAGAATCAGGCAAAAAATTATTTTTTAGCCCAAAGAGGATTAGATCCAATATGGAGAGGATTGCCTTTTTTAAAGGAGCGGTTTACGGATTTTTAGAGTCGCCAGTAGTTGGATTAGGAGTTAAGAATATTGAGCCAAATATGACGCGCTTAAAAATTAAAAATAATGTTGAAGACCACAAACCTGGGCACAGTCACAATATTTATCTCGAAGTGCTTGCCACACAAGGGGCATTTGGTATTACTTTTCTTTTATTGTTTTTATTATATTCTTTTAAAGCATCTCTCATGATTAAAGGCCCTGAATCCTTTATTGCTCTTGGATTTTTTTCAAACTTCTGCCTTAGTGGGTTATTTCAAAATACTTTCGGAGACAGTGAGAACTTACAGTTTATGCTTATCATTTGGGCGCTCTTCATGGGCAGATATTTAATTAATAAGCGTTCTTATTCAAGAAGCCTTTAATAAAAGTCATCAAAATAATCTTCACATCTAAAAGTAGTGACCATGATTTAATATATTTGATGTCATAGTCAATTCTTGTTTTTATACATGTATCACCACGAAGCCCATTAACTTGAGCAAGGCCTGTAATTCCTGCCTTCATTCGGTGTCTTAGCATATAGTCAGGAATTTCTTGTTTGAATTCATTTACAAAGTGAGGGCGCTCAGGTCTTGGGCCGACAAGACTCATGTCTCCTACAAATACATTCCAAAGTTGAGGGAGTTCATCTAGGCTGGTTTTTCTGAGAAAGGCTCCTAGTGGTGTAATCCTCGGATTATTTTTCGATGACCATGTTGTAATGTCTTCGTTTTTTCTGGCCATATTCATGGATCTAAATTTCCACATCTTGAATTTTTTGCCGTCGAGCCCCATTCGCTCTTGCCCATAAAAAATATGGCCTTTTGAAGTAAATTTAATGAGTAGTGAGATGGTTAAAAGGATAGGTGAAATTAAAATTAAACCAACTCCTGTTGAGCAAATATCAAAAACTCTTTTTAAAATCCAATTTGATCCACTTATTGGGGCTTGGTTTAAGGAGATCACAGGGATTCCCTCAAATAAGGATACCTCAGCTCCGATGACGGCATGATCAAACTCTGGGATGATTTGGATAGAAACGTTTTCATTATGAAAGCGTCTTAGGACTTTATCCATTACTTTCTGGTTATCTAATTTGAAGCCTAAAATAATAGAATCATAAGCAATAGAACCCTCTGACTGAAGAAAGGGTTCAATTTGATTCAAGTCTGTGACAACTTTCTTAATCACAATACCTGTATCTTTCAAGGATTTAAGAGAACGCACGTAATTTTGTAATTGAGCACCATTACCAATAATAAGGCAATTTCTCGTGTTGTACCCTTTCTTTCTCAGATATCTGAGTAGGCTTCTCTGAATCAATCTAATTGAGGGCATGAGAAATAGAGTAGAGGAAATATATGTGGCCAGCAAAATTCTTGAGAGTCTTATGGGTTCTATAAAATAGAGGATAAGAGTTAAGACTAGTCCAGCCTCAATATTTGATTTGAGAGAGTTCCAAATTTCAATTTTTCTATCTTTAAATCGCCATGATTCGTACAGTTTATTTTTTGACTGAAAATATAACGTTAGGGCCGAAGGTATTATCGAATACTTGAAAAACTCAAACGAAGAGATGGATTCATGTCCATTTAGAATATTAAATCTGAAAAAGTATGCTCCATTCCAAAGAAGAGTGATAACTGAAATATCAGCAATCTTTTGCAGGAAGTTAAATTGTTTTTCGTACGTCTTAAGCATGAGTATCCACCTAAATTAAATTCTATTGTATGAAATGTTAATTGTGTAGGACTAAATAGAATGAATACCCATGTCTTTTTAGTGCATTGCGCCTACGTAGGGGGAAGTACTTTTTAAACGATAATGTTTTTATTTTTACTCTAGTAAATAACATTCAAGGTTGCTACTATTTTCGACCAATGGAAGATCGTTTTAAAGATTTAAGATATTTAAATAAACCTAAAGCTGGATGGCCTGCTTTTTTAGGCGCGTTAGGAATAGAAAGGTTCTTAGTATGCCTGAAGGGGTCACTGATAATGGGGCATAACTTTCTTTTGCATTACCAGGACTATGTATTATTTCCCGCAATTTTTATATCAATAATTTGTTCAATCGGTAGCTTTGAAGACCTTTTGAGCAACTTTAATATTTCCATCAGTGCACTTTGTTTATATTTCTTATCCCACTTATTAAAGGTGTTTCGACTAGTCTTCATCTTTGAAGACCATCGAATTCATTTCAGAAAGGCAATTTTGATTCAATTTAAAACAAACCTTCCGACGTTACTTTTACCATTTCGAGTTGGTGACTTGTACCGAGCGTCCTGTTTTTCCGAGGTCACTTCATTGCGAAAAGCCTTAATGACTTTAGTGATTGAAAGATACTTTGACTTCTTGTTTCTTTCAGGTCTTTTCGTCGTCTACTCAACCTTTGTTCTCGAATCAACTTCTTCAGGCAAACTCCTAATTTTGTCACTGTCTGTGAGCTTGCTTTTATATATCTTCTTTTTTCTTCGAGGAAACTTACTAATTCTAAAGAAGATATTAATTCATAGAAATCACACAAAATTAATCAGTGTTTTTTATATCTACCTTTCTCTTTTAGAAGGATTTCTAACTAACTTTAAAAAGGTCGTTAATAAAAAGATTGGATTACTTTTTATCCTTACATCACTGATTTGGTCTACGGAGTTTTTCGCCTTGTTTTTGATCATTGTGAAGGTAGGGAAATACGGAAATACGGAGGTCGGGGGGGTGGTCGCGGAGTACTTTTCACCTTTGAACTTAGTTAGTAGAGTTCCCAGTGGACAAATTTCTTCGTGGGAGTATATATATTTTTCAAATGTACTCATTGCTGCGATATTCATGAGCTTATTGGTTGTTCTTGGTAATTCTAAAAAGCGAGGGGGGGTAGGTGTCTGAAAGAGTTTTGATCGTTTATTACGATTGTGAAAATGTGAGCACTGACTTTCGCTCTTTACTTGCAATAGAAAAATACTCCCAAACCTTCTGGGGAAATAAAAACGTTGTAGATCTAGCAGAAGATTGGTCTTCCTCTAGCTCGTACGATAGCTTTTTTATCCATATTAAAAACCAGGAAGCCCTCGTAAAGTTGAAAGTGGACTTGCTGCCTACGGGGTTTAAAAAAGTTGTATTTTGGAACTCTAGAGTAGTTTTTCAAGGTGCAGAGATATTGCAGCGACTGCTTGTGAAAGCAATCCTTTATGAAGACCCCGTTTACCTCAACCAAAAAGGCAATGTTGTGCCTTTTTGTGTTGTTTCCTCTAAAATGATAGGTGCTGCAATTACTTCCCAGGGGGAGGTAGACTTTACGACACTCTTTGAGCTCCCTAGCAAAAAAGAGGTATTGAAAAATGAGAATAATATTTTGGATATTTCCAAATATGATGATTTGATACAATTTTTTCAAAATCGAAGAAACGTAAGATTTTTTAATGAGATAAATGCCCAGAAGTATCATTATGAAAAAAAATCTAGGGAAAAAATCAAAATAAAATTGGAGTATATGTTTCATAAATTTATACCAGAGGAACTCAAGCATTACTTTGTTGCCCCCTCTAAGTATATTTCTCAAGAAAGCTATTCCAGTTATTGTGTCGAAAAATATAACTTGCTAGATGTTTCAATTCAGTGGTTGTTCGGTGATTGGAATAAGGCTACTTTTCAAAAATTTTTAGAAAATATAAGTTATTTTTATGTAACAAAATCCACCGAAATGATAATTGAAGACGAGGGGCGAGACTTCAAATCTTTATATGTAAGTAAAGTTAAATCTCGTATTGAAACTCTCAAGCGGTCTCCTTCTTATTTTAAAATAGAGAAGGTGTTGTCCCTAACAAACTGGAAGAATATTGACAATGTGATGGCTTTTTATTTGCGCTGCCTAGAGAAGGTAAAAGTGAATAAGAAATTACTTGTGTTCTCACACGGAGATCCGTGTTTCTCAAATATCTTATATGACAAAAGGACTGATATTCTGAAGTTTATCGACCCGAAGGGGGCAGAGACTGAGAGTGAATCAAAATTGCACTACTCATATGATATAGCGAAATTGTCTCATTCAATCTTGGGAGATTATGACTTTATCAATAATGGTCTTTTTAAAGTTGAAATTATGGAGGACTTGTTTCCCAAATTAATGATTGAAGACAGTAACAGGGAAAGGCAGGAGTTAAAGCAATTATTTATAAGTTATTTATCCAGGCTTGATATTGATTATGAAGATCTAAGAGTGTTGGAGTCGTCCTTATTTCTAAGCATGCTTCCTCTTCACTTGGATGATGATAGAAAGGTTTTAGGGTTGCTTTTAAATGGTTTGAAAATTTTGGATAAAATCAAGGAGAGTGAACGATATGGGAGTTAATTACGTAATTTGTGCAGCTGGAGAGGGGAGTCGATTTAGAGAGGATTTTCCAAGCCTAAGAAAACCAGAAATTCTTCTTAAGGGAAGGACAATGCTCGAGTGGTCAATTTGCTCACTTCCTATTCTTTCTGAGGACAAGGTAATTGTTTTAACTCAAAAGGCTCACAATCTTAAAAAGAAATTGTTTAACAAAATTCAAAACAGGTTCCCATTTAATAAAATCGATTGGGTTGAAATTGAAGCAGCTACCAAGGGGCAACTGGAGACAGCACTGCTTGCACGTGATCTTTTAGATTTGGAGAAGTCTGTTGTCGTATTTAATTCAGATACTTATTTTGAGGCAAGACATCTACAATCAATGATTCTTGACTCTGATTACGACGGAGTAATTCCATGTATAAATGAGGAAAAAGGGGACTCATGGTCATTTTGTGAAGCGGATAAAAATAGTAATCGAATCCTTAGAGTAAAAGAGAAAGTGAGGATTTCAAATTGGTGCTCTGTTGGTTTCTATTATTTTAAAGATTGTCGACTTTTCTTGAATAAAGCTGAAAGCCACATAAATAGAATGATAAATAATGGGAACGAAACTTATGTCGCTCCTCTTTATCAGGACTATATTGATGAAGGCTTAGATGTACGGATCTGTAGTGTTAGTTTGTTTAAGCCAATGGGGACACCTGATCAAGTTGAAAATTATTGGAAAGTTGAAATGCGAGAGCTTGTAATTTCGAATTCCGCCAGACAATCAATTGTTGTTGATCTCGACAACACGATTACTATTGAAGATCCAAGCGTTTCATATGCAGAAAAGCTACCCAACCTTGATATTATTGCCAAACTTCATGATTATAAAAAACTGGGCTTTAAAATAATAATTAATACAGCCAGAAGAATGAAAACCCATAAAAATGATGAATCTTTAATACTTAAAGATGTCGGCCAGGATACTTTAACATGGTTAAAGAAAAATAATGTCCCCTATGATGGCTTGAAGTTTGGCAAGCCTTTTGCCGAAAATGGATTTTATGTAGATGACAAGTCGGTGAGACCAAGTGAGTTTTTGGAAATGTCCTCAGAGGAACTTCTAAATCTTGTTAACTAATTTCAAATATAGGAGTATAAATAATTATGCCGTTAATTTCGATTGTAGTTCCTTGTTATAATGAGGCAAAAAATATTCCGCATCTAGTTGATTCATTTAAAAAGTTAGAGAATTTTCATAAGGGAGACATCGAATTATTACTCGTTGATAATGGTTCAAGTGATGATACTTTCGAAATCATCACTCGCCTTGCTTGCGAAAATAGCTTTATAAAAAAAGTGAAAGTAGATGTAAATATTGGTTATGGGAATGGTATTATTGAAGGTGTAAAGCTTGCACAATCTAGGTACATCTCGTGGACTCATGCCGACCTCCAAAGTGATCCAATGGACTTTTCACGGGGCATAGATGAAATAAATAACTCGAAAACAGAGTTTCTTTTTATAAAGGGAGCTCGAAAGAATCGCCCAAAAATTGATGCTTTTTTTACTTTTTTTATGAGCGTATCTGTTAGTGCTTTATTCGGTAGGCTTATTAATGACATCTCAGCTCAGCCAACAATATTTCACCGCTCTCTTATAGATGGCCGAGAGAATGATTTACCAAAAGACTTTGCTCTGGATATGTACGTCTTCATCCTCGCAAAAAAACTAAAGTTTTCAGTTAAGAGGTTTAATGTATGTTTTAAGAAGAGGCTTCATGGAAACTCCAGCTGGAATACTGGTGCGGCTGCTAGAATTAAATTAATCAAAAGGTATATTTTTCTCGCATTTAAAACAAAAATTAGTGGACTTAAAGTCTAGGACCTATGTCATGATTGATATTAAAAAAGTTTTTCCAATATTTTGCACATTGCTTGCGACTATAATTATATACACAGGAATAAAAAGTATCTCAATGGATAGGATGTTGGTATTTCATAATGTCTCGATAATTTTTACAATTCTCGGAATTCTTTTCTTAAGGTACTTTTGGAGCAAGATAGAGAATTATACTGACCTTGGTTTTTGTAATGTTGTTTTAGGATTTTTGTCATGTCAAATAATGGTGCTACTTTTACTCCTCTTTAAAGGGATTCCTTTTTACCTAAATGCCGTTGGCGGAGACTACTCTCTTCATACTTCCATTGTGAACAGGGTTCTATCTGGTGAAATATTCGCAGATGGTACGAATTTGAATTTGCATAACTTTTACCCTCCTCTTTATCATTGGATCTCAGGAAGTATATCGTATTTAATAGGGAAGCCCGCATCTGTTGGGATTAAATACACTGCAATTTTGTTTAATTACATATCTTTGTTTTCAGGTTTTTTTATGTGGAGAAGATTTCTCAAAGAAGATCTGCCCGCGGCTCTTACTGTAACAGTTTTTCTTTTATTTTTCCCTATTGTATATAAGCCTTATGAGTTTCTTTCAGTTGTGGTTTTCGTGCCTTGGTTCTTAACTCTTATTAAGACAGAGAGTTTTTCAAAAAAAGACATTATTTCATTAGGTGTTATTGGCGGCTTGATATTTCTTACTTATTATTATTGGTTCTTTTTATTATTTTTATGGATTGGGTTACACCCAAAGGTAATCGGAATCAGGAAATTAATATCGCTATTTCAAGTCTTATTAATTTCAGCGCTTGTTTCTTCTCCATATTGGGCCCCTTACCTATATGATTTAATTACAAATTACCCATTCGAGTCAATGAACAACAAGTGGCTTAAACCCGATCACCTTTCTTTTAATTTGCTAAAGGTTGATTATAAAACATTTATAATCCTCTCTGGAATAAGTATTTTAGCCTTAACGCGAAAAGAAAAAGATTCAAATAGAAAAATATTTCTTGAAGCAATTTTTACTACAATTGTTTTTTATCTAATTGGATCACTACTTATTTTTAAGTCGTCTCCTATACTACATATGAGAGTCAAGCATGTATTTGAACTCATATTAGTCGCGATAGCCTCGCAATCTCTTTATAATCATTTGGGAGGTAGTAAGTTTAGAAAAATATTGCTCATGTTTGCCCTTGTTTCGCCCCCGTATTTCTTAAATTATTTTCATCGGTCAAAACTTTATTCGAACAGTAAAAATAATGTTGGGATTACGAAAAGATATTCACGGTTTATTCAAAACAAAGATCAATTTGAAGGAAAAACTTTCCTTACCAACGACTTCTCTCTGGCTGCATTTGTTAATGTTAATATATTTATAAACATTAATGCACACTACTCGCACCCTGCTAGTAAATTTAGAGAAAGACTGGCATTTTTAAAGTCTTTAAACAAGCTTTCTCCTGCTGGAGTCTGTGAGAGTCTCAATAAGAATAAATTTGATAAAATTGATTATATTTTTCTCAGAGATACAAGTAAGTTTATCATTCTCGATGATAATTTTCCACATGGTCACAAGCGCCAAAATATAGATGTTTCAGGTATTGGCAAATGGCCATGCTTAGAAAACCTTGGAGACAATCTTTACCGGGTAGTTTCTAAGTGAAGCATATAAAGGAACGAAATATTTCCTTGCAGGTTTTAAGAGGCATCTCTTGCATATTTGTTTTCATTATTCATTATTTTGAAGAAATTAGAAGATTTAATACCAATTTAAAAACGAATGCATTATCACAATTCGCCTATTATGCCGACTTCGGGAAAATTGGAGTTGTTTCTTTTTTTTGTCTTAGTGGTTATCTAATTGTGACATCAATAAACTCGAGTAGTGATAAAAAGATCATAAAATTTCTAACTAAGAGATTTTTTAGATTGTATCCAGCATATTGGTTTAGCCTGTGCCTTTTGTTGGTAATATTTCCTGGTCATTTTAAAGGTCTACATAATTTTCTTACAAATCTTACTATGCTTCAATATACATTTGAGACACCCTATCTAAACAGGGTCTTTTGGAGCCTCGAGACTGAGATGTATTTTTACTTTTTATCAACTACTTTTTTCATTTGGAATTGGCATCGAGTAGAACTCTTTTGGAAAATACATTTTGTAGTGTTTTTGTTGATTTTGTTTTTCTTTATAAATTATGGCACCTTGTACAAGATTAACTTTTATGGACGCTTGATTTTCAATGTCAGCTTAATGTTGTTGGCTTCTCAATATAGGGAGCTACGAGGGAAAGGTCCTAGGAAGTCAATACTTAAAAAAGCTTTTGGAATTAACTGTATTCTTGTTATGTATCCAATTTGTAATGCTCTATTTAGTTTTATGAGTGAAGGCAACCAAAAAGCTTTTACACTTTTTATTTCTTATTTTTCAGGAATCTTTTTCTTTGTTTTTGCACTAAAATTTCCATTAAAGAAAAACTTCTTATCAAAAATCTTTTGTAAGCTTGGGGATGTAAGTTACTCTTTCTATTTAACGCATATCCCAATACTATATTTGGTATTTAACTCCTTGCCTAGTTTTTTGATTCAAGCAACTGGGTACTCCTCTTACCTCACGATGATTATTTCTTACATTTTATGTAACCTCTTCGCATTGCTCATGCATGAGGCTATTGAAAAACCTTGTCTAAAGTTGAGTTATTTTATTAATGGCCTCCCTTCAGTGCTTGCCTCTTTAAAAAAAAGAAAGATCACTGTATGAGTAAAGACAATGCTTTGATTGAGATTTTTATGTCAACCGTGAATGGTGAAAATGTCAAAAAGTTTTTGAGCGATAATTCTCATTTAGGGACTGTGAAAGTTATCAACCAGGGAGTTCCCTCTAGTTTTGATAAAGCAGTTCTGAATATTAATACAATCGGTCTCTCCAAAAGTCGTAACGTTGGAATAGAGCTGTCTGGTGCTGATTATGTTTTGCTAACAGACAATGACACTATATACTCCCAAGACTTTATGGTAGAAATGAATAAAATTATTCGTGATTGTAATTTCCCTGCAGTAATATGGTTTAGAAGTAATTTAAATAAAAAATACCCTATTAGATCCAAGACTGTTGGCAAAATTACAACCAGAAGATGTTCGTCTATTGAGTTAGTATATAATCGTGAGTTTTTAATTAAAAATGGCATTAGGTTTGATGAAAGATTTGGACTAGGGGCAGATAATATATCGGGTGAAGAGAATATAATTTTAAGTGAGATTATTTCATGTGGTGGAAATGTATTTTTTCATGACTACATGGGTGTTTCTCATGCGGGAGCATCCTCTGGTGAAAATTTTGAGAGTGAAGTATCTTTGAGTTCCAAGGGGGCATTATTTGCTCGGCTTTATGGTTTAATGGGCTTTTTATATTGTTTCCTCTTTTTCTTTAAGAAGATAAAGCTCTTAAGGTTTAGGTTTAAGTCAATTTTTTTTATTCTTAGAGGATTTTTAAATGAAGTCAGGTAGTTTAATCCTTTTTTGTCCTCATAATAAATATCACGCAGAAACCATGATATTAGTGGCAAGGAAAATGGACGCGATTGGAGTATCGTCAAATTTCTTAAGTGTAGATAAGTACCATGGAGAGGGTGCTGAAGTTGTATTTAAAAGGGAGGGGGTTGAATATCATGAGTTCGATAGAATTCAAGATATTCAAAAATATGATTTAATCTTTGTCATGAATGACTGGGGCGGAGTTGTGAAAAGTTTAGTCTGTAGGGCGAATTTATATGGAATTCCAACCGTTGGTTTAGTTGAAGGGGTTCAGGACTTTGAAGATTCTCATATTCCTTGGTGGAGAGCTTACAAGAGAAGAAAGCCATATCAAAGAGTTAAGAAGAGATTGTTCGCATCTAATTACGACTTGAGATTTTTTCCCACATCTGACTATAATAGTGTTGTGGGTGTTCCACGGTTTCGCTATCTTTTTGAAGAAGATGTCGCTAGTTCCTCCAAAGTCCTTGTGAATTTAAATTTTTCGTATGGTGTATTTAGCAAGGCGTCTGCAGGCTGGCTCGATGACGTAAAGCATGTTTTGCGAAAAATGAATAAAGAGTACATTATTTCTAAGCATCCCAAAGATAATACGCCTGTAAAAGGTGATAACATCTCAAAAAATACGTTGCATGACGATCTTGCGTGTAGTGATATTGTCATAAGTCGGTTTTCAACAGTGATACTAGAGGCACTTCTTATGAACAAGAAAGTTATCTACTATAATCCTCATGGTGAAAGGGTTGATAAGTTTGAAAGCAGTATGGGGGCTTACTTGGTTGCTAAAAATAAGTCTGAATTATTTGACCGTATGCAAACTTGGTCTAGTAATGATGTTTGCCTTGAAAGAGTGAGAGCTTTTTTAAAGCTCCATTTGAGCGTGGGGTCAATGAATGAGTCCCTCGATAGAATTTCTTTAGCTTTAAGAGAAATTCTGACGCAAAAGGTTGATGGTAAGAAAGGTTTTCGATTGGTAAATTTTTTGAGGTTTAGAAGGCAGATTTTTCATGCTTTTGTCGGTAGGGATTTTAATGGTTTCTTTGTTTGAGTTTTGTTTTTCAGGGAGAAGTAATTAGTGAGTTCAGTAAAAGTTTCAATAATAATACCTTATTACAACGTAGATATAAATATCTTTGAAAGGGCGCTGAAGTCAGCCATGTTTCAGACTTTGCGAAGAAGTGAATTCGAAGTGATTGTAGTTAATGATTGTTCCGATAAGTCCTATTCTGTAAGCCTGATGGAGCTCCATTCGAAGATCCCAGGATTTAGAGTTGTTGAGGCTGCGAGAAACCTAGGCCTTTCTGGAGCCAGAGGCGTTGGGGTTAGAGAGTCAGTTGGAGACTTTATTTTATTTTTAGACGCTGATGATGTTCTTGCGACGGATACTCTAGAACTATTACTTTTAGAGCAGTTGCAAAGTGGGGCGGATGTTGTAAGTGGTCACATGGTGAGGGTTTTCTGGAGAGATAGTTACACGCATGCTGCAACCAGTTACAATCGTGACATTTCAAATCATTACCTTTTTAGGTTAAAGCAGTATCTTAGTACGAATTATTCTACATCAATGTGTGGCAGATTGTTTAGTAAAAAAGTTTTTGGGGAAAATGCAAAAATATTCTTTCATGAGCGTGTTTATCACGAAGACATAATCACCTTTTCAATAATTATCTTTGATAGACGGGTTTCATTTTCTTCAGTAAAAAAAGTATGTTATTACTACAGCGCTAGCGGTGATTCGATTACAAGCACACTTACAAGTGGTCACCTAAAAAGTTACGGGGTAGTGTTTGGGCACCTACTTGATCTTTGCGAAAAGTGTGATTTTCCAGAGACATTATTGCATTTTAGAAGGTCGGGTTTTTCAAATTACTTTAAACACTTCTTAAACAGGGTGATTTACAGCCAGGCAAATGAATCAAACAAAAATCCAGAGCTGCTTGCAGAGTTTAATGAAGTTGTCCAAACATTAGAAGAAAAAGGTGCGAGTTTTAATCAAGATTTTTACGAGCGCCTAAATGAAGCTATTTCACTTAATGGCAGTTCTGAGCTTGAAAAAGTCAATAGTGGTAAGTTCTCCTATGAATCAATCGGGATCAGAAAAGAATTTAGTAGCAGTAGTTTTTTAAACCAAAGGTCTACTTCAAAACATGTTATTGTTTGCGAGGTCGATTATCATGTGCGAAATGCTATCTGCCTTGTTAAGGAATTGATTTCGGATAATTTTTGCCTCTCCGACTTTTTAATTATAGATAATTCCAAAATAAATGTTGGTGGCAAGAGATCTTTTCTGCGCAGCGAGCTTCCGAATTCATTTAAGGAAATTTTTCACGAGAACCTGGAGCGAGAGTTCCCATTGGATTCATTTATCGGCGCCAAGACTCTTTTAGTATTTAATGATTATAATGATATCTCTCGAATGGCTATTCATTTTCGGCGCTTTAATGGCAAGAGCACCTTTTCGGTGGTTGAGGGGATCTCAGATTTTTCTAGAGTAGACTTCGATCTCGGGCGAACCCTTCCCTACCGTAATTCTGAAATCGTTTTTGTTTCAGGCGAGTATGACACTGGTTATTTCCCGGACCGTGAGACCGCGTTTCTTACAAACTATAAAGTGCAAAACTTAATTAGTGAAAAGGTTAGCTTTCCCAAGAGGTTTACTGTGTTGGTAAATGTTAATTTTTCTTATGGGGTCTTGGTTACCAAGAGAATGAATTATTGGAATGAATTTATTGAGGCCCAAAAGAAAATGGGGTTTGATTACCTTGTAACTAAGCACCCTGCGGATACCTCTTCAGACAAGGTCGTCCCCAGGTCACAGCTAGCTCAGAATGATCTAATTAAAAAGTCCTCAGTTTTTGTAAGTAGGTTTGCTACAGGAATTTTAGAGGCACTAAATCTGGGGAAACCAGTTATTTATTTTAACCCCCACGGAGAAAAAGTTGATAAATTTGATAATCCCATGGGAGCTTTTCAAATTGCTAGAAATGCAAATGAACTGATTAACTGCCTTAACATTGTAAGGGATAAAATTAGCGCAGGCGCTGACTTTCGTTCAGAGTCAGAGAATTTTTTAAAATTTCATCTTACTGGAAAAAATCAACTGCCAGAACATCTAATTTATTCTGAGAAGAGGTTCGAAATTGAATATTTAAAGCTGTTTTTGGTGAGAAATGAAATCCGATTCAAGATCGTTTCTATTGATCAAATTTCATTGCTGGGAAGTGATAATTTGGTGCTCAAGGCTATAGAGGAGATCAATAAGTCATCAAATAATCAAAAGTTTTCTAATAACTATCTATACATGACTAATGAAAATAATATTTTGACCTTCTCAGCTAGCTGCAAATGTTCTGTAAATGACTCAAAAGTATCATTGGGGCAAATTATTGTTTACCTTAGCAAATATTTCTTAGTTGGAAATACAGTCCCTTGGAAAAAAAATCGTAGAAGTAGTCTCAATGGGAGACTGTATACTTTATCATTGTTAAAATATACAGTGCGAAAATTAATATTGACATCTATCTATGTTTTAAGATCAATGGGCTTAGAGAGGAAGTTTTTAAGGTTTATGAAAAAAGAGCTCAACAAGCTCCAAGCAAGATATTAGCCGTTTTATAACACGAAATCCATAGGGGATTATAGATGATAATCTAGGTCGTGCGTAAGAATTTTCTTATTACTACTTATTTGAGCCTTTTCAGATTGGCTCCAACATTTCTTTTGACGGGGTATCGTTCCGAGCCCATCTTTCTTTTTTAAGGTGTTTTAATTTAGACAGAAAGCTTTTGAGCTTGGTAAAAAAAGAGCTCGGTAAAAATTGAGGAATTTTTAATTATTTATATATGCTAAATTAGCAAGCTTTTTAAACTTGAGATTGCTTCTTCTTAGGTTTTCAAAGCAGTCAATTTGTTCAATTTTTCCAGAATCCATAAAAACGATCCGGTCAGCATTAATGATGGTGCTTAGTCGGTGAGCGATAGAGATTATTGTCTTCTCTGCTTTTTGCTTGTTTAGAGTCTCGGATATTTTGTACTCAGTTTGTAAATCTAAGGCGGATGTGGCTTCATCAAGAATCATTATTGGCCGATCTTGATACAAGGACCTTGCTATTGCGACTCTTTGTTTTTGACCTCCGGATAAGTTTTTCCCTTGTTCTCCTATTCTGTAGTCAAGTAAGTTGACTCCTTTTGGTGCAGATATATCCATCAATTGACACTTCCTTAGTAAATCAAAAGTTATATCTCTCTTGATTTGAGTTTTGTTTATACCAAATGCAATATTACTTGCAAGAGTGTCATCTGAGAGTTGTATATTTTGAGGAACAAATGTCATGTTTTTTTGCCAAGCTTTCATATCTTGATCGTTAAGAATTTTGTCATCTATATAAATATTTCCCTTAGTTGGTTTTAATAAGCCCAGAATAATATCGATTAGAGTTGTTTTGCCCGCACCTGATAATCCAACAATGCCGATGAACTCATTTTTTTTTATTTCAAGGTTTATGTCTTTTAATACAAATGTTTTTGTCATAGGGTATTTAAAAGATACGTTTTCTAGACGAATAGAATGATTAAATGGGATTGTTTCTATACTACTCTCTTCTAATGGCCTTTCAACTTTTTTTAATTCATCCAGCAGGAGAACAACTGAGTGTGTATTTTTGTTCATGTTTTGTAAAGCACCCGTTAGGCGGTTCATAACAGGGGCTATCCTGAAGGCAATAGCGGCTAGAGCTCCAAGTGATGCAATTGACGAGCTACTACTGTCATTGTCAGAAAGGATTGAGATACAAAGAATTACGACTGAAATGATTATGACAATTTCAGTTAGGTGTGAGGGTAAACGAGACAGCAATAAGCTTTTAGAATCATTCTTAACGGTAGAAAAATTAATTTTTTTAAATGCTTCAATAAAAAAATGTTCTTTTCCTAGAACTTTTGTTTCTTTGATTGAATGTATCCCTTGGTAAACATTTTCAGTCTGCTTTTTTATAAGTTCACTTTTTTCTTTTCCAACCTTTATAAGAGTTTTTTTGAGAAAAATATTTTGAGCAATTGTTGCTAATATGAGGATTGATGCAATTATCATTGAGGCGCCAAAGTATTTAAAATAAATTAAGCTAAGAATAATCGCACCCGTAAATAAATTAGTGATGAAGTTAAAACTAGATAAGATAAAACCATTCAATGCGCTTGTAACTGTTGAGTTAATATTTCTTAGGATTTCAGCTGAGTTGTATCCTAAAAGTTTTTCGTAAGGGAGATGTAAATATCCTGCCATGAGCTTCTGTGAAAATTCACTTTTCCATTTTCTTAAAATTTTGTGTTGTATTACATAATAGCCCAAAATATAAAGATTTTTGGTAATGAAGGTAATTGCAATGAAAAGTCCGAGGTATGAAATCTGCTGTTGAGTATTGTTGATGCCAAGTAAATTAAACGTTTTTATCAAGAAGTGAGACTCTGGCAAGGACTCAACTTGTATTAAAAGTCTAATCATTAAATACAAACAGACAATACCTAGAATCTCTAACAAGCCAGATAAAATAGCACCAAAAATGATTGTGAATATATTTAACTTTTGCTTATATCCATAAACTTTGTAAAACTGGTTTAAAATTTCAAAGAATTTTGGATTAATAAACTTGATTTTCTTAAACATGCTTTTTATCCTTCATTCGTGAAAACATTATAAAGATTTATAACCAGTTAAAGCGATATGGGGTTTTTTGGAGGATGCTTAATGGAAAGTGTGCCCATTTGCTCTGCCATTAGGAAGTCTTCCTCCCAGTCAATGTCAAAACTTTTTTTATGGTCTAGCTCTAACAGAAAAGGTTTTTTTCCAATTCTATCACTGAAGTGTTTATAAATTTCTAAGCCAGCTATAAATATTCCTGAGTTTACTTCATAAAGCGGATCAATACTCTGAGTGAAAGGCCACTTACTCATTGATCTATCATAATTGACTGGGCCGTTTCTATTCCAGACAAATGTTTGTAGCTTATTCACTGACATTAAGCTGTCAAACTCATTGGAAATTAAGACATTTTTTTTATAAACATTAATAGCTGAATCATAATCTGCTCCATCGATAAAGGGAGAAGTGACGTGAGTCCATAAGATATGATCTTTACTTAAAACATTGGAGGCATATTGGATTAACTCATCAGTTGTTGTAATGTCTGAAGCAAAATGAGTCGGCCTATTGTCGATCTTTATTCTTGAGTCTTTTTTTTGAAACTTTCTAGAAATATTTAAAACGATATCATCATCACTTGATATGAGTACCTGAGATATCAATTTCGATTTTAAAAGTTGTTCAACTTTATTTTGAATTAAACCGTTTTCATAGTGAAGAAAGGGTTTCGTATTTTTA
>JAURQB010000032.1 GCA_030836365.1 Bdellovibrionota bacterium
CGAGCGCGATATGGCGATCATGCGCAATGAGCATTATTTAGGCCAGTGTTTGGCCTTGGCCCAGAAAAAAATCGCCAGTGGCATCGCGATCAACACCACTGCTCTTTTAATGAGTCTAAAAGGTGTGGGCGAGGCGCACTTTAATAAAGTGAGCACTGTTGAGGTTCCAAAAAATATTGATTTTTCGGCCAATGCAACCGTCGGGCCGGCGCCAAAGGCTCCAAATCTTTCCAAATTTACTGGTGAGGAGACGCCTCAATTGGGCGGTGATCAACGTGTGGCGGCCGCGCCAAAGCGTGTGCGAAAAAATCCGCCCAAAGATATTTTGGGCCAAGAAGTCATTCCCAAGGGAAAAACCTCGCCGCGCGCGCGACTGGGCCAGGAGTTCTCTGAAGAGGCCGAGTGGTCGGTGATTTATTTAAGACAATACTTAAGTGAGAACCCTCTTAGGGAAGTACGATTTTTTGATGACCTTGAATTTCCGGATCATCCCCAAGGCGAGTTTATTGCCAAAATGTTTAAAGAAACTAGTGAGCGCTTTGGTGACGACAATTTTGTGGCCCGGCACTTTCGTGAAATTCTAGCAGAGTATGAATATTTTCGAGAGGTAAAGTTTAATGAATTAGGGCCTCCAAAGGATTTCTTTAAGACCTGGAGAAAGTTCATGCGCCACGTGGCCAAGAAAGAAGGCTTAAAAACTGTTGATCTTGAGGACCGTTTTTACGGGGAAGATGAATTTCGTCAAATGGTTGGAAAGAAAATTTTATTTGATCACGCCTTTACTTGGAAAAGTCACGGGGAAACCTCTCATGGAATTCAGATATTGTTTATTTATCGCCACTTTAAAGATCTGCAGATTCCTGATGAGCTGATTGACGAATACTTCAGGCTTCTTGGCGAGGCCGACAAAGATATCTGGGGCCGTTTATTTGATGGCTTTGGAAATAATTTTAGCTCCCCAGAAACTGTGAACTCACTTTTTAAGCGACTGAAGTTTTATGATAGTGGCGATATCGGCCTTTAGTATAATCGTCGATTCTCAACATATTTAAAGATGTCGATTCTCAATCTGATAAAAGATGTTGATTAATAATGTCTGCACTTTCACACGGGCGCTCAAGCGGGACAAGGTGCCCGGCCCCCTCTAGTGTATGAATTTCTGAGCTTCCATGAGTTTTTTTCCAGCGAGCAATAATTTTCGGGCGCATCAGTTCACTGCGCTCACCGGTGATCCCCACAATGGGCACAGAACACTTTTTTAACAGCGGCCAGACATTGATCACCGATAAAAAGCAGTGCTCCTCCCATTGCTTAGAATAAGTTAATCTCGCTTGTCCATCTTCATTTTTAGCAATTGCGCTATTCACATAGTTCCAAAGGGCCTGATCACTGAGCTCGCGAAAAAGTTTTTTGCCCCGAAAAGAGTCGTAAGCTTGCTGCTTAGATGCCCAACAATCCCGTCGGCGATAGGCCTTCGCGCCCACCGGGTGAATTTTTCGATTAATAAAGCGGGGGAGATAATTTGACACATAAACGAATGCTTCTGGTAAGAAAGTTGGATCAATCAAGATAAGCTTGTTAAACCAGTGAGGGTTTTTAACGGCCGCACGAAGAAGCATCACGGCGCCCATGGAGTGGCCAATACCAACAATAGATGATGGCGTCGGCGAGAGCTTGTTTAAGTCGTGAATCATTTCATCGCCAAAATGATGCCAATTTTTTCTTCGTTCATGATCATTAAACGGTCTTTTTAGGGGCGCAAGCTCCATATTTACCGGCGCCGAGGATAACTTGCTCAATAATTCATCATAACTACTTGGGGGAAACCCATTGGCGTGACAAAACACGTTCATGTTCATCATCTCCTGATCGCTTTTATTAATTTCAGATATTGATATTTATTATTGATCTTATGCGAAAAATCTTTTAATGAACACTAAACTAATCCTCATCCGGATCGATAAATATAGATGAAAATAAAATCAACAAATAAAACCTACGATATGATGGAAGTTCTTGGCCTAAGTGTGCTTTGCCTTTTTGTGACCTATTTATTTTATACCGAATTAACTGTCTCAAAAAAAAATATTCCCGATCTTAATACTCGGGAAAGGGCGCGTATTTAATGCGTCTTGGATGTTAACCTTTTCCGGCGTATTAGATCCATTAACTTTTGCTATACATCCAAGCAGTTTCGTTTAGAATAAATCAAGTGAAAGTATTTTATCAATCATTAGTCGACTTCTTTGTTGGCCGAAAGTTTCTTCTTGTATTGATTCTTCTGGCCTTTGTTTTACCCCGCCTCTTTTATGGCATCTTTGTCTATTATTATGGAGATGCCCAGTTCTATTATTTCTCACTAGGAAAGCTAACGGAATATATGGCCTCGATTATCAAAGCTGGTTGGGCATTTGGACTTAATGAGAAAAAAGTTATTTTTATCTTGTCGATGCTGACAACAATTATCATCGGTATTGGTGTTTTTAGAAAAGGCTACCTCTTTTCTAAATCAAAAATTGCGGCAACCTACACGCTTCTTCTCTATCTGATTCATCCGCTAACTGTCTGGTATAGTGGTGAGCCTCGTACCGTTCACTTTACACACTCATTTTTTATCGCGGGCATCTTTCTTCTTTTAAATCAAAACAAAAAGTTGCTATGGAAAAACCTGTTGGGGATTATTCTTTTATTTATCGCGACGAAAACAAATCCGGAGTTATACCCGTATATCGTTTTGTTTTTTATCTTTAATATTTTTGAAAGTGTCTTGAGTAAATCAGCTCTACCACAAAACTATTTTATTCTCATCGGTCAAGCTCTGACTTTTGTTTTTTGTAGCTTAATTTTTATTGGCTGGAATGATCTGACTCCATTGAGTGGGAAAGTACTGACTCAGCTCCAATTTATTGGCTCTTTTATGTCGGCCGGTGCAAATGCTCTTCTTACCAAGTTTCCTGACATGCTTGATGAGTATTTTAGAAATTTAATGAAGAGCTTTTTTAGCCCCGTTTTAATTATCTTTCCAATAATTGTGTTAGGTTTTGGGCGGGACATAAAATTGTCAAATTATTCTCGTGGGCTTTATTCAATTTCATTTCTGGTCATCGCTATGTATTTTCTCGAGTTAAAAAATCTCGCGAGTGGTAATTATGAGCAAATGTATGCGGCCATTGTTTTTAGTATTCTTGTCAGTGCCATCGGTTGTCATCGCCTTTATAATAGATTTAAATTTTCCTATGTCAGGGCAATAATTGTTTTACTCTTGCCAGTGAGCCTCGCAATTGGCTTACTTGGACGTGGGTATCGAGATTTTTATCGTCAACAATCTATTTTTGGAATAATGCCAGAGATCTCAAAAAATATTAAATCAAGTAATAGCGTAATATACTTACCATTTGGACAAAATCTCAATGCAAAAGGTTTCAACTTATTTAAGTATGAAAAATCTCTAAATGTTCTCCGAGTTCCCCAAGTCAAAATTGATAATTTTGAAAAATTATTACAGGGACAAAATAAGGTTTATATGTTTTTGGATGATTACTTTACTTTTAATTTTTACTGGTCGGGTAAAAAACTACTTGAAATCGATGATCAAATTATCGTGAACAATATCCTTATCAAAAAGCTTTTCACTACAGATACACCTAATAATAAGGGTTATCTGTTTTCTATTGAATGGAAAAAATAAGGCAGGCTTGGCCATTTATTTTCTTGATTTCTTTTCACTGTTTTGGCAAGTCCGCTGAGTTGGATTTACTATATGCTGAAAATCATCACAGTGGGCCACTAAAAGAAAATGTTAAATATATTGACTACGTCGATAAAGGATATGATTTTTTAACCAGGAAAGTCTATCTTCTTTCTAACACAGTCGATGCTATTTTTACTCAGCGAAGTGTTGATGAATCGAAAAACAACTCATATTTCAGGCTATGGTATGAGTTTTCAAAGACGGAAGGAGATAATTTAATTGCAAGGCCTGATTTTCGGTTACGTTTATATTTAAAGGAAACCAGGAAACTGTTACGTTTTACTTTTGATAATACATCTCGTGCTCAAGATACTCAGAGTCAACTCAATCAAACCCAAGCTGCGGCGGCCACAAGCAATGAGGATAAAAGTTTATCCGCCAGCTTAGGGATTAATTTAAAAGAAACTAAAAAATTCAAAATTTCATCAGGTGCGGGTGTCAGGCTGGGCATTCCGCCAAATATATTTTTCAGAAGTGCACTTCGCTTTAATGATAAGTGGGGTGATGTTGATGTATCGATGCAAAACACCATATTTTATTACTCTCTTGATGGCCTTGGCAACACAACTAATATAAATTTCCTTTATCGCTTTTCCGAACACTTAAAGCTTCTGTATGAATCATTTGGTACTTGGCTTGAGCCACGTTCTTATAATGCAGGAAGTGGTTTTCAGCTCTTTTATAACTATGATGATAAGTCGACCTATAGCGCTCAAATCGGTGTGAACGCCAATAAAGAAGAGAGTCCATTTGCGCTAAAAAATTATTTTGTCTCCACTGCTTATCGCCGGCTGATCTACAAAGATTGGTTTTTTGTTGAAATTACTCCAACGTTAAGCTGGAGGCGTGAAAATGATTGGGGACCTCAGGCAAGTATATATGCTCGATTTGAGGCATTTATTGGCGGGAATTAGAGTCCTCTAACTCTTTATATTTTTTAGACACTGTCCGATAAATAGACAGTTCTGTAATTTCTAAACGATTGAAATAACAAAGAATTAATTGGCACTTAATTTGCCTATATTTGTAAAAACAACAGGAGAGGGATGATGAAAAAACTATTATTTACATTACTATTACTATCCATTGGCACAGTTTCTTTGGGTAGTGAAAATCCAGTTTGTAGTAAACTGAAATCTAAAGAAGATATTCAAAAACAATTTCAAGCGTTTGAGTGGGATGTATCTAAGGACCATAAAACTATCGATATAAACGATAGGTTATATAAAAAGTTAAAGCGGAAGTATTGGAAGAATATTAAAAAGTTAAGTTTGCTAATGGATGAATCGAAAACGATGAGCAAACAACATGTATTAATTAAAAAAAATAAAAAGTTTATTAAAAAATTTAAAGATCTAATTCAGGCCCAAATAGGTATAAAAAAAGAGATGAGCTTTAAGGACATGATGGTGTACCTTAAAAAAGAGCAGGTTAAGTGTGAAAACGCTCCAATAAAAGAGGTTGTTAATGTCGTTGAGGCTTCTCAAGATGAAGCAGTAGAAAGTGTATGTGCTGCGACAACTACACTAGAATGTGTATCACCTGTTGAAGTCGAAGAAGCTGTTGTTGTTGAGCAATATGATGAGTGTGTTGAAAATGGGCAATGTGAAAGTTCTGACTCATCAGTTCGTAAATAGAAACCTAAATCAAAAAATAAACACTGTTTTGGTTCAAATCCCTCCAGTCGGAGGGATTTTTTTTGCTTTTATTTTGATTGAGTTACCTGGAGTTAAATGCGACTGAACTCCTTGCGACCTTGCCTATCCCGTATTTCTGATAAAATTGTCTTATCTGACAGCGATCTGTAAAAAAAATAGTCACATTGGGATCCGTAAGTGACTGAATTTCGAACTGCCAACTTGGCGTGGCAGTTGCAAGGATATTAGGCATAAGCGATTGGAAATGAGGAAATGGCCACGTTTCATTATGTTGAACATCATTTAGGCCAGTTAAAGTTGTTGTTGTTCATTTTCTCTCGCTGGTTGTTGTTGTTGTTGAATGTTGTTGTTGAATGTTGTTGTTGAATGTTGTTGTTGAA
>JAURQB010000033.1 GCA_030836365.1 Bdellovibrionota bacterium
CACGCTCTGAGTTTGAAGATCCTAGTCGCGGCATATTAGGCCCTAATGCACTATATGACCAAACCGTTTTACGTACTCCTGAAGCAGCCCAAGGAAGTGAGCAAGAGGCCAACGAATACACAGTTAAAATTAAAAGACTAAATGAAATTACGACTCTCACTTATCCATTCAACCCCCTCGACGCAAAAGGTTGGAAGGGCTCCGTTTATCCAAAAGCTCTCTCCATTTATGACATATGTCCGATTATGAGTCATCGCTATCACATTCCACCCAGCGGTCACACGACATTTGTGGCCCATAACTTTGTCATTTGTTCATTTGTTGAACGCCCCCTTGAAAGTGCTGAACACAAAGTTCTAAAGGTTCCTTTCTATCACTCAAATATTGATTACGATGAAGTAATTTTCTATCACCAAGGCTCATTCTTTAGTCGAGATAATATTGATCCAGGCTGCTTTACTTTTCACCCTCAGGGCATTCATCATGGCCCACATCCTAAAGCATATGAAAATGTAAATGATCGTGAGCATACGGATGAGTTTGCCGTAATGATTGATGCTCGCTATCCTCTAAAACCGACAGAATGGTTCGTGAAAAATGAAAACCTTGATTATTGGAAATCATGGCAATAAAAAAATAAGAAGGCCTTAAAATGAAAATGACAAGCTTTGATGCATCCGAAAACTTTGTTGATAATTATAAATTTCTTATTGGTGGAATCCTCCCTCGGCCAATTGCTGTTGTTGGAACCACTAACACCGATGGCTCACATAATCTTGCACCATTTTCCTTTTTTACAGGCATCAGCGCAAAACCGATGATCGTTGCCTTTTGTCCGCTTATTCGCTCATCAAACGGCGAGAAAAAGGACACAGTCATAAATATTGAGCGGGATAAAGCATTTACAATTAATATGTGTACACGAGATATCGCGGAAAAAGTAAACCGGGCTTCGAGTGAGCTACCTTACGGCGAGGACGAGTTCATATTTTCTGGACTTACCCCCATTAAGGGTGAAAAAATCACTGCCCCCAGAGTTGTAGAAAGCCCGGTTCAATACGAATGTATATTACGCGATATTTTAAATTATGGAGACCTTCCCGGAGCAGGCAGACTCATTACAGGTGAAGTAGTTAAAATTCATATCGCTGATCACGTGTTGGATAGAGGTCGAATCCTCACTCAGCAAGCAAAACCGGTAGGTCGAGGAGCAGGCAATGACTGGTTTGAAACATCAAACCCGTTTGAACTTGAGCGCTTAATGAAGTCCCAAATCCAGAAATAAAAAAAGCCCCTCAAAATGAGGGGCCCTTGTAAAGTATCTATTTCAAATTAAAATTACTTAATTTTCAAATCACTTTTTAACGCTGCAAATGTCTTTTCTTCTTTGATTGCATACATCATATTTTTCTTCATTTGCTCATTTGATAGGTAATATTCTCTAATCTTATCAGCTTCCATTCCTGATGATTTTGTCATCTCGTCAATTTTTGCTTCAAGATCAGCGTCTGTACTTTCAACTTCATATTTACGCCCAAGCTCCTCAAGGATTAATCCTGATTTAACTTGAAACTCAGCTTTAGAAGTTACATCACCAGACCACTTAGAAAAGTAATCTTCCATCATTTGCTCATTGAAACCTTGTTGAGCGAGTGATCTTTTTAAATCTTCTTTTAAATAATCTTCTTGTTGAGTAACCATTGCTTTTGGAACTTCGAGCTCATTTTCAGCAATTAATTTTTCAAGAATTTCTTGGTGAAGTTTTTCATCTGCACTTCTTTGTCTTTGAGCTGTCATTGACTCTGTATTTTTTGTATTGAAATCCTCAACAGACTCATAGCCAAGTTCTTTTGCTGTTTCATCATTCCACTCTGGAAGAACTTTTTCTTTAATTTCTAATAGCTTTACTTCGAAAGTTACTTTTGCATCTTTTAGTTCATCAACGTGATAATCAGCTGGGAAAGTCAGCTCTAAATTCTTTTCCTCTCCTGCTTTCATTCCCATCATTCCATCTTCAAAACCTGGAATAAATTGACCTGAACCCATTTCTAATAAGTACTCTTGACCTTTCATATTTTCAGGACGAGATCCATCTTCTTTAACACCTTCAAAATTGAAAACTGCATGATGTCCTTTTTCCAATGCCACATCACCTTCAACTTCTTTCATTTCGCCTTTTTGATCCAATTGATTTTTTCTGACATTATCTAAATCTTCGTCAGTAACACTTACCTCATCACGAGTAAATTCAAGTGAAGAAAAATCTTTTAGTTTTATCGTTGGGAAAATTTCTACAAGTGCTTCAAAAGAAATTGACTCACCTTTTTTGTAGTTCATATTTTCAAAGTGAGGATAACCAACAACTCTTAAATCTTCTTTTGTCACTGCTTCAAAGAATTCACCTTGAATAAAATTATTAACAGCATCAGACTCAATTTGTGGGCCATAAACGTCATGAACCATTTTCAAAGGTGCTTTACCTTTTCTAAATCCCTTAAGATTTGATTCCTTTTGTTTTTTCTTCACCGCTTCATCAATTTGCTTTGAAAGGTCTAAAGACTCAAAATTAAATACTAGTTTTTTTGTACAACCATTAACAGTTTCAACAGTATAGGACATGTTTCCTCTCTTAGTTATGCTATGCGCAATTAACGTTAAACTTTAGCGGAAAATAGCGATTTAAGCGCAATAAGTCAATGTTTAGAGGCTTTTAGAGAGATCAAAGAGCTTCAATATTGGACAGATTTTAGATACAAACCACAGGCAGGTGCAACAGGAGCTAAATGTTTAATTTTATGTCCTTTGAGTGAGTCCTCAAGCTCAGATAAACTGATTTTTCCCTCATTCAAGGATAGCAGTGCACCCATCATTAAACGGACCTGCTGCTTAAGAAACCCCGTACCCGTAAATTCAAATTTTAGAAACTTCCCTGAAACAGCATAGTCGCCATAAGTAAATTGAGATTCATTGGTTACACTTGCACTTAAGATAGTTCTCACTGTAGATGAAACTTCCGTTCCCACACAAAAATAATTACAGAAATCATATTCACCGACGAAGCACTTTATACCACTTTTGAGAGTTTTTATATCGATTGGATAGGAATAGCTTAAAAAGTTTTTTCCCAAAAACGGAGGAAGAGTAGCAAGAGCGAGCACATACTCATATATTTTAGATTGAGCGGAAAATATGGGATGAAAACTTTGATCGACCTCTTTGACAGACATAATTTTTATATCCGATGGTAGTCGTTGATTAACACCTTTAAGAAAAACACTTTCAGGTAACTTGTTTAGGACCTCGAATAACACTACTTGCTCAAGAGCGTGAACTCCAGCATCCGTTCGACCTGATCCAATCGTTCTAAATTTAGTAATACCTGTCGCTTCTTTAAAAGAGTTATTAAGAATGCCTTGAATCGTCGAATCAGTTTCTGATTGAATCTGCCATCCAAAGTATTTTTGACCGTCGTAGGCTAGAGTAATTTGGTAATAAAACTTATCCATTATTATTACATGAAATTGAAACCAATTCCTCCACCAATGGCACTACCCTTGATAGAAAAATTATCTCTGAAATTTGAATAATTGTGCATTCTATATTCAATATTAAAAAAAGTATTCGTCACACCATAATCACGAAACATTGCTAAGCTAAATTTTGGAAAAATTTTATTTATTCCTACATTTACTTTAGCTGTAACAAAAGGGCCGTAACCAAATTGAAATAATACCTTCTCATCGCTCTCTTCACTTAAATCACTTCGGCTTTGAATCGCGGCAACTCCACTTAAGCCTCCCCCCACAATCAATCTGACGTATGAATCAAAAGAATAAGATCCTGCTAAACCAAAATCAACAGGTAAGATCCAAAGAGTAATTCTCATATCAGCCTCTGAACCATCATCAGCAAAATAGCCGCTCCCCTTAAAAAAAGAAACTCCTGCACCTGTTAAATAATTTAATGAAAGTGCATCTCCATACAAACGTTGGTCAACAGAGAACACGAGACTTCCAGTCATCGAGTTTGCTTTTTTTGCATCATAAAAAATATTCTTAAACTTGGATGAATAGTCGTGTGAAAAACCAAAATATGAGAGGCTCGCGTTATATCGATACAGAGGAGACACTTTTTCAATTAACTCACTAGATGTAGCGTGGGAGATTTTATCTAAGTTTTTTATACTAAAACTAAGTTGTTTTCCTGTTATGTCTCGTTTGCCATATGTGCTCGGATTAATTTCTTCAAGAGATTTATTTTTCGCTGTTCCAAGGTAATTTACGCTTTCTTCAATAACGTTATTTTTTTCGTAAATACTCGAATGGTCTTCCGGACTGCTTGTTTCGTATAATGAATTCGCATAAACAATCGAATTATTTAAAATGAAAATTACAAGAGATAAAAATAATTTATTTTTTTTCATTTCCAAACCTTCCTCTATTAAAAAGGTAATAAGTGATACTGCCGAGAGTATAAACTTGAACTAAAGTAAAAATGGCAATTTTATCATAAATAACGATCAAGCAAATTAATGCAATAATAACGAGAAGAAGAAATTTCGTATGCTCTTTAACAAATGATGAGTTTTTAAATGAATTAAACGGGATATTTGAAATCATTAAGAATGAATAAAATAAAACATAAGGAATCGTCAGATAATGGTTGGGAAAAGGTAAAGGAAAAACAAGAGAAACCAGTGTATATCCTATCAATGCCAACGCCCCCATCGGAATAGGCAACCCTTGAAAGTAGTCCGATGATACCTCGTTAATATTTGCATTAAACCGAGCAAGCCTTAAAGAACCGCAAAGGCAAAAAATAAAACAAATAACAACCCCCAACCTTCCATGAGCAAACAAGAATCGATGGTAAATCAAAAAAGCAGGAGCCATTCCAAATGAAACAACATCTGAAATAGAATCAAATTGTTCTCCAAAACTTGAATTTGTTCCAGTTAGTCTTGCAACTCGCCCATCAACCGAATCAAATAAAGATCCGATGATTAAAAGTACACATGCTTCAAAAAACAACCCTTGTTGAACAGTGATGATAGAAAAAAAACCACAACCTAAGTTTAATGCAGTAAACATATTAGGTAAGAGATAAGCTATTTTTTTTACTTCTTTTTGTTCCATTTTCTATTCCCAAGTAGCGAGAGGTGTTTTACCAAACTGAACCCTATCTCCGACCTTCACGTTTAGAGTATATTTTTTTGGTATAATTATCTCAAGCGTTGAAAAAGCCGGCATAATCGAAATCATCGCGCCTGTCTGACCGATATCACCTGCTCTTAAATTATTATTAATGTATTGAAATTTGGTCATAATTACATTCATCTTTAAAACCAAATGTTTTGCCTTAATACTAACTTCGAACTTTTTTCTTTCAAAAAAAGACCTGGAACTAAACCCTACTTGACTTAGCTCGAAAACTTCTCCAGTCAAAGGCATACCTATCATTGTTGGCAGGTATAAACTTGAATGACAACTAATCACACTATTACTTTCTTTAACTTTTATATTCTCAATAATTCCTGTAATTGGTGAATAAACAAAACCATTCTTGAACTCACCAGACACAATATCAAACTGGTTTCGCTGCTGAAAATGAGTAACGATCTTTCTTAAAATCAAGACTACTAAAACCGCGCTAATAATAGTCACATTAACAGTGAAAATATTTACTATTAAAAATAAAAGTATCAAAAAAACAGATGGGCTTATAAACCAATTCATTATTTCTTTTCCGCTTTTTTAAATTCATCTTTAAGCTCTCTAAAATAAAAAGGAGCCAATCTCATTTTTTGATCGGTAACTCTAGTAAATAATAAATCAGAGTTTTTATTTATGAGCTCCATTGTATTATTAAAATTTTTAGAAAGAATATTCTTATCCACTTCATGATTGGAATAGTACTCACTTACATTTTCAAGCGAAGCCTCAAGCTCTAATTTAGATACTAATTTTTTATCTTGCTTCCCCTTACTCCAATTATAGATAAAGTATTCGTCTTTAAAAGCCGAGCAAACAAAACACCCTTCATTAACTCCAATTAGTTCAGGAACATGATAATGATGGAAACTAAAAGTTTCTACGCCTTGCCAATCGAATATTTGACCAAGTCCCTCTCCGACTCGTACTCCTGTGTAGGACCCCGGGCCGTTGGCAATGAATATCTTGGAGATATCTTTTGCTTTACTCTCATGTAATTTAAGCATTTCATTAATTTTATAGTGAATAACTCCCGAGGACTTTGATTCGTTACTTAATTCGTAAGATAACCAAGAAAAATTCGAGTCCAAGACACCAATAGTTAAGTTATTTGATGTATCAATAAATATACTAGTCACAAATTAAAACAGCCTTGAGAAGTCATTAAATAATGCAGCAAACGTCAGCAGCAGCAATATCGATAAACCAAATTGCTGAGCAATTTCCATTTTTCTTCTAGATAAAGGCCCTCTATTAAGAATTTCAAGCCCAATAAACATTATATGCCCACCATCTAAAACAGGGATAGGAAATAAGTTAATCACTCCCAAGTTTACTGATATGAGGGCCATGATCTGAAAAAAGTATGATAAAGATGTATTAAAACTATCAGTTGCAACCTTACCAATTGAGATTGGCCCACCAATATTTTTAAACGAAACTTCAGAAGTAATTAACTTTTTAAACCCAACAATAGTTTTTTCAATTGCCCCCCAGGTACGCCCAAAAGCTAGCATAAAAGAACCTATTACTCCTTTAGACTCAGTTTTAATTAAAGCAGGTGGCACCCACTCCCCATCACTGTATATCCCCAGAAGTTTCACGGTTTCTTTTCCGTGAACCTGTACATCAGGTATTATTTTCTTATCAAACTTAGAACCATCGCTCCAAAAACTAACAAGTGAGTCAGTCTTTTTTGATTCATTCAAAATTCTTTTCAAGTCCATAAATGACTGAATCGGTTTTCCATCAATTGCAAAAACAACATCACCCGCTTTAATTCCTGCCTTATCGGCCGGGGAGTTCATATTGATGCTTTTTACTCTCAAGTCAACAGGATAAAAACCTAAGTTAAAAAGCTGATTAAAGAAATCATCACGACGATTTGATATGATAGATAATTCGACTAAATTATTCTTTTTATCTAAGAGGACTAATTTCTCCATCTTATTTTCAGCAATCGTATCTAGATTACCGAAAGAAAAAGACTCTCCATTTTTATAAAACTCTTTTATCGAAAATCTATCTCCATTTTTATTGGACAATATAGGCTTACGCAAAATCGGTGAATTCTCTATAATTTCATTAACAAACTCTTTACTAACTACCTCTGTATTTAATTTTTCTTCTTTCCCACCTCTTAAAACCGTCACTGAAAAAACTTTTTCCGTCTCTCCAAAAGGCATATCTGTAAAATCTTTCACTGAATTTTGATTTACTTTTTTTATAACATCACCAGTTTTAAAACCTTGTGAATGTAAAATTGTTTCTTTTTTTACTACACCAAGTTTTATTTCAGGGACCTTCTCCCCACTTAGTAATAGAAAAAAGAAAATGACATAGGTAAAAATAAAATTTGCTAATGGGCCACCAAAGACAATCCAAAACCTAGCCCACTTACTTTTATAGGTAAAGCTCAGGTCTCTATCTGATTCGGGGATTTCATCCATTTTCATCGGATCATCACCAAACATTTTTACGTAACCACCAAGAGGTATCAGAGACCAACAGTACTCTGTATCACCTTTTTTGAACTTAAATAATTTAGGCCCAAACCCAAGTGAGAAAACCTCAACTCTCACACCAAAAAGTCTTGCAAATAAAAAATGTCCAAGTTCATGAAAAAATACAAGTGGAAATAAAAATAATACGAATATAAAAACTTTTTCAAGCACGACTAACCTCTTAAAATTTAAGACAGATAGTATTGTATCAAAACTAAATAGAAAGGTGTCAAAAAGAAAAGACTATCTACTCGGTCAAATACCCCACCATGCCCTGGAATTAATGATGAACTATCCTTAATTCCGGCTTCTCGCTTAATCTTGCTTTGCAGCAAGTCACCTAACTGAGAAATTCCGCCCAAAAGACAGAATATAAAAAATTGTGAAATATAAAAATCACCAAATACAAAATGAAAAGCTGCCCCACCCAATGTACCAGCAAGAAGCATTCCTCCAACTAAGCCCTCAATTGTTTTATTTGGACTCACTGCAGGCCACAATTTATTCTTACCAAAATTTTTACCCACAAACCATGCACCAGTGTCCATTCCATATGTAATAAAAAGGAGAACGGTTAGTAACTGCCACCAACTTTGATGGAAAAACAAGTGACTAAGTGAAAAAATATTGAAAAATGCATATATGCCAACTAAAAACGGAACCTTTGCGAGAAAGTTTGTTAATTTAAATTCATCTCTAAAAAATGAAAAAAGATAAAACAATAAACCGACATTCATTAATAAGCATAAATGAACAATAATTTGGTTGGAGAAATTTTTGGAATTACTCAAAAAGAAAAATCCTACTATAGGAGTAATAAATACTACTAAAGCAATAAAATAAGATGAGCTAAATCTTTTAACTCGAATAAAATTTACTAGTAACTCATCCGAAACAAGGGTGCCGACAATTAAGAGCATCACAAAAGAAGCTTTTGGCCCTAACAATACAAGTCCAACTACCGCTAGAATCATGACGATTGCAGAAGTTATACGAGTCATATCTTTTCCCATACTCATTAACCTTGTATTTCTCTGCTAAAAAATCGCTTTTTGTTTGTCGCTGCTTTTTTCATTGATTCTTTTAATGACTTTTGGTGATCGACCATTCCAAATCTTCTCTCAACAGTTCTGAACTTATCAA
This sequence comes from Bdellovibrionota bacterium, assembly GCA_030836365.1. GTDB lineage: Bacteria > Bdellovibrionota > Bacteriovoracia > Bacteriovoracales > Bacteriovoracaceae > UBA1511. The sequence goes on from JAURQB010000033.1 coordinate 8,858, forward strand.
CAATTTGCTCAAATTCCTTCGTTGTAAAATCAGGCCATGGGGTATTTGTAAATACCAATTCAGCGTATGCGACCTGCCACAAGAGAAAATTTGAAATTCGATGATCCCCTCCCGTTCGGATAAGTAGGTCAACATCTCCCAAATCTGGAACCATTAAATTTTTTTCTAAATTATTTAGATCAATCTTCTTACCTGGATTATCTTCAATCCATTTATTGACTGCACCAACAAGCTCTGCGCGCCCACCGTAACCAAAAGCAATAGTTAACTTTAAGCCCTTGTAATCTTTTGTTAGCTCCTCAAGTTCAGCAATCAACTCTTTTGTTTCAGCAGGCAGAGAGCTATAGTCTCCCATTACCTTGAAACGAATCTGATGAGTTATAACTCTACTCCTCTCTCTTATTAAAAACTTTTTCAAAAGCTTTAACAGCGTTGAAACTTCCCCCGAGGGTCTTCCCCAATTTTCAGTTGAAAAAGAATATAAAGTGAGTGACTTTAAACCAAGGTCACTCGCTTTACGAATAATTTTAGAAACAACAAATGAGCCTCTAATATGTCCCCACACCCGACGATGAGCACGCTTTTGCGCCCATCTTCCATTGCCATCCATTATGACAGCGACATGTTCTGGTTGGTTAGTGCTCATAGTTTTTGTTTTAAACCTTCAGAAGTTCTTTTTCTTTATCTGTAATGATGACATCAATTTGGGAAATAAAATCATCAGTAACTTTTTGAATTTCAGTCTGGAATTTTTTCGACTCATCCTCGGAAAGTTCTTTATTTTTTTCACTCTTTTTAACTAGATCATTTTTATCTCTTCTAATATTTCTTACAGAAATTTTAGAATCTTCACCAAATTTTTTAACTTCTTTAACTTGTTCCTTTCTTCTTTCCTCTGTAAGGGCAGGAAAAGGAATTCTTATTAAGTTTCCATCGTTAGATGGAGTTAAACCAAGATTAGCTGTTAAAATAGCTTTTTCAATTGCAGCAATCATATTTCTATCAAATGGCTGAATCTGAAGAAGTCTAGCCTCAGGCGTAGAAATTTGCCCGACCTGACTCACTTGAGTCATCGTCCCATAATAGTCAACTTTTACACCATCAAGAACGGAGGCACTTGCTCTACCAGTTCTCACTTTAGACAATTGATATTGTAATGAACTTAACGCTGAATGCATCGATTCATTCATTTCTTTTTTTATCTGATCGATCATGACAAATCTCCCAAAAATTTATTTTTCCAATTTTGTAACAAGTGAACCAATCTTATCACCGATTACCACTTTTTGAATATTACCAGCCTCAAAAACATTAAAGATTATAATATCAATCTCATTATCCTTACAAAGACTAATTGCCGTTGAATCCATAACTTTAAGTTCTTTATTTAAAACTTCAAGATAATCTAATTGATCATATTTTTTTGCCTTTTTATTCTTAGCTGGGTCAGAATCGTAAACTCCATCAACCTTTGTTGCTTTTAAAATTACATCAGCGTCAATTTCGTTTGCCCGGAGCGCCGCAGCAGTATCAGTAGTAAAATATGGATTTCCAGTTCCTGCTGCAAATATAACTACTCGCCCTTTTTCCAAATGCCTAGCAGCTCTTCGTCTAATGTAAGGCTCAGCAATTTTTTGCATTTCAATGGCGGACAAAACTCTTGTTTTGATTCCAAGTCGCTCAAGGCTATCTTGCAAAGCTAGAGAATTAATAACAGTTGCAAGCATTCCCATATGATCACTCGTCGTTCTATCCATCCCTATAGTAGCACCTGCCACTCCTCGGTGAATGTTTCCTCCACCAAGAACAAGCGCAAGCTCTACACCCATTTCCGAAAGTGATTTTATTTCTTTTGATAATGTATCAAGAATTTCAGGACAAATCCCTGTGCCCTTATCGCCCGCTAGAGCTTCTCCTGATAGTTTAAGAAGAATTCTTTTATATTTCATGTAAAAACCTTAAAAAAAAGGCACCCAAAAATGGGTGCCTTGAGTTTTTCAAATTATAAAGGACTATTGTTGCCCTGTCATCTTGGCCACTTCGTCAGCAAGATTATCTACTTTCTTCTCAACACCTTCGCCAAGAACTAAACTTTTAAATCCAACCAACTCGATAGACTCTCCCAATTCTTTAGCAACAGACTCAATATGAGCTGAAACGGATAAATCTGGATTTTTAACAAATTTTTGCTCTAGTAAACAAACTTCAGAAGCTAGCTTCTTTAATTTTCCTTGAACAATATTTGGAATCATTTGCTCTGGTTTACCTTGCTCTTTTAATTGCTCAGTATAAATTTTCGCTTCTCTTTCTTTGAAAGATTCATCAATATCATCAGATGCTAAAAATCGTGGAGATGCTGCTGCAACATGCATTGAAACATCTTTAAGAAGTTCTTCTAATTTTTCACCAGCTGCAGAAGTCTTCGCTTCAACAACAACGCCAATTTTTCCACCATGATTGTAAAAGCCAAGACGATTTTCTGTGCTAGAAAAAACCATTCTTCTAATATCAATTTTTTCACCACATTTAAGCGTCAGCTCATTAGCTGCATCAGCTTTTTGCTCTCTTAGAGCCTCTGTTGTTGGGACATTATTTGCCAAAGCAAATTTAGCCATCTCATGAGCAAAGTCTTTAAAGTCATCACCTTTTGCAACAAAGTCAGTTTCACAGTTAACTTCTAAAATAACTGATTTTCCAGCTTCAGCAACATTAACAACAACACCTTCCGCCGCTGTTCTTGATTGCTTTTTCTCAGCTGCTGCTAAGCCTTTTTTTCTCAAATAATCAACTGCCGCTTCAAAATCACCATTGGTTTCTTTCAAGGCTGTCTTACAGGCCATCATTCCTGCGCCAGTTTTTTCTCTTAATTCCTTGATTGTACTAGCTGTAATTGCCATTTTTATCTCTCTTGTTAAATTTAATTATTCTTGTAGATCAATGTCTTTTTCAAACTTACTTAGAATCTCAGTTTCTAGGTTAGAATCTCTGTCTGGAGCTGATTTAGTTGCTTGCTTAGCACCTTTAGAAACAGAAGTACCTTGGGAAACAGAATTTGCGAAGTACTCAGCAAATAAAGTGATTGACTTAATTGCATCATCGTTTCCAGGAACGACGTAATCAATTCCGTCTGGATCACAGTTTGTATCAGTAATGGCGACAACAGGTATATTTAAATTCATTGCTTCGTTAATTGCAATTCTCTCTGATGATGGATCAACGATAAAGATTGCACCAGGAAGTTTTCTCATGTCTTTAATACCACCAAGGTTTTTCTCTAACTTAATGACATCTTTTTCAATTTTTGATCTTTCTTTCTTGGTTAAAAGCTCAAAATCACCATTTTCTTTCATTTTCTCAACTTTTCGAAGCTTATCAATTGAAAGACCAATAGTTTTAAAGTTTGTTAGCATACCGCCTAACCAACGATGAGTTACGTAGTAAGCCCCACAATTTTTTGCTGCCTCTTTTACAACTTCAGAAGCCTGTCTTTTTGTTCCAACAAAAAGAACTGGACGACCTTCAGAAGAAGTCTTTTTAATAAAATCATATGCTTTTTTTGCAAGAGGGATAGTCTTGGATAAATCCATGATATAAATACCGTTTCTCTCACCATATACATATGGCTTCATTTTCGGGTTCCACTTGTGAGTCTGGTGACCAAAGTGAGCACCTGCTTTTAGTAAGTCTTTAATTTCTAGAGTATCAGACATATTATGTCTCCTTGAGTATGGCAGTTAAGTCTTCTCGATTTAGACTGTGATTATTCACAGACCGCCAAGAAAATCGAGTAGTTTTCCAGCAATTTGGTTCTGGCATAGTTAACATAATAGACATGGTGAGTAAAGATTAGACAAGAGAATAATTATAAGAAAAAGATAAGGTGATCAATAACAACCTAAGCTACTGAAACTAAACAATATAGAGTTCAGATTGTTCGCAAGGACTAGGCATGATCGTTGCCGTGAGAAACTAGTTAGGAGAAACCAATACTTTTCTTGGTTTTGAGCCTTGGGCAGGCCCCACAATCCCTTTTTCTTCCATTAGTTCAACCAAATTAGCTGCTCGATTATACCCAACTTTTAATCTGCGCTGCAGCATTGATGCTGAAGCACTTCTGCACTCCGTGACAATTTGAACAGCTTGATCAAAAAGTTCATCCCCAGTATCCTCTTTTAGTGTAGGTAGGTGGCTTCCAAAACTATATGGGTCTTTGTCCTTTTCTCCGCCATTTTCCAAAAATTCAATAACTTCATCATCAAAACCTGTTTCAAATTGCGCAAGACTATAAGTTAACTTCTCTATCTCAACCTCATCAACAAAGCTAGAGTGCACCCTGATCGTATCAACTCCGTGCTTGTAAAGCATGTCACCTTTTCCAAGCAATCTCTCTGCACCTACTGAATTAAGAATTGTTCTTGAGTCAATAGATGTCGTCACTCTAAAGGAGACTCTAGTTGGAAAATTTGATTTAATTAAGCCTGTAATAACATCTACGGATGGCCGTTGAGTCGCGATGATTAAATGAATTCCTGCAGCTCTTGCCTTAGCCGCAAGCCGACAAATATTATTTTCAATTTCCTTACCGGCTTTAGTCAAAATTAGATCTGCAAACTCATCTACAATTATAACAATATAAGGAAGTTTAAACTGATTTTCATCATCTTTAAATAGATGTTGGATTTTAACAGCGCATTTTGGTTCATTAACTAATTTTTCATTATAGCCATCAATATTTCTAACACCAACCTCTTTAAGAATTGAGTACCTTCGCTCCATTTCATCCACCGCCCACAATAGGGAAAGTGAAGCTCTCTTAGCATCAGTAACAACAGGCATAATTAGATGTGGAAGAGTTGAATAAAGAGCTAGCTCCAATTGTTTTGGATCAATTAAAATTAATTTCATTTCTGCAGGAGTTTTTTTAACTAATAAACTAACAAGAATCGTATTAATAAAAACTGATTTACCTGCACCTGTTGCCCCCGCAACAAGCATATGTGGCATACCGACAAGATCAACGATAAAAGGTAGTCCAAACGCATCCTTCCCCATGGCCAAGGGCAATCGATCAGTGCTGTTTTTAAATTCTTTCGTATTGAGTAATTCATCAAGATAAATAACTTCTCTAGGGTTACGAGGTACTTCAATACCTACAGTTGTCCGCCCTTTCATCGGATAAACAATACGAATGGGTGCTCCATAAAGAGCTAGACTGAGGTCTTCTACGCTACTTGTAACTTTTGATACTTTTACTCCAGTACCAAGCTCTAATTCGAAAGTATCTACAACTGGGCCCTTGAGAATATTTATTATCTTACCCTCAATTTTAAATTCTAAAAGCTTCTCTTCAATCCTATCTATGATTTTTTGGAAATAATTGTTATCAGGGGCACTAGCTAAAATAGAAGCACGCTTACCAGGCTTAAGATTAACAGTCTCGAAATAATCATTAAACAATGATTTCTTAACTCTTCTATTTTTAGATTTTATGTCAAAAACATTTTTACTACTTAATTTTTTTTTATTCTTTAAGGAATCATTTGATTTAAAGACGATAGGTTCAGAGTTCTTAGACTTATTTGTTAAACCTTTACTTTCATTAAAAGGAGTTTTGTTAGGAAATTTAGGCTCATTCCTATACTGAGTATTAGAAAAATTATTATCAACTACAGCATGAGAGTTAGATATATTCTCATAACGAGCATTAAAGGTCTCAGAAACATTTTTGATTATATTTTTAAAACAACCAAAGCACATTGAATAGCTGGGAAGGATTATCCGTGAATAAATGTACCTGATTGTTTTATCATTTCGATCCAATACAAATAATAAAAGCAAACTACTGAAAGCCAAAATAGAATGTGATAAATAGGAATTAAAGTTGTTAAAAAATTCAATAAGAGGTGAACTTAAAAAGGATTTAACGAAAACTCCAGAAAAGAAAAAAGAAAAAATCCAAAAAAGAGGTAAAAACCAATAATCAGATAAAAATCGATTGGTAAAAATTCCTTTGAAATATAAAACAATAAGTATGGAGGACGGAACGATTGCCCAAGGCCCAATATAAAAAGCTAAAAATGAAATTAAGCTATTAAAATAAAAGCTAAGAAGAAAGTGAATCGAATCATCAGATATTTTCATAAAATGATCAGGCATTTGATCATAGTACCCAAACC
>JAURQB010000034.1 GCA_030836365.1 Bdellovibrionota bacterium
AATAGTTCCAAAAAAGTACGTAATCGCCCATACTAAAATGGCGTAACTAATACTGTATTTGAATCCATACAATAGCCTCGCAAAGACATCTCTTCCACGATCATCAGTCCCAAAAATATTTTCAGCTGATGGACTAGAGGGATAATAATCAACTTCCTTATTTGATTCAAATGGATCCCATTTAAACGGAGGCCATAAAATAGCATCTCTCTCCGTCAGTTCAAGCTTTCGATAATTAATCGACATTGAATTTTTAATTCCAAAGTCCTTTGGATGATATTGCTTAAAAACTGGAAAATAAGACTCACCTTTGTAGTTCAAATAAAGAGGTTTTGAATTTGTGATTAATGGAGCACTGAAAGTTAAAACAACAGAAAGCAGTAGGCCCCAAACAGATAGAACTGCAAGACGTCTTTTCTTAAATCGACGATATCTTTTTAACGTAAGCTCATTTTCAATAAAATATTTCTCTATCATGAAAAATCAATCCTTGGATCGACAAATACATATGTCACATCACTAATAAGGTTACCGATCAACATCAAAAAACTTTGAATAAAAACAGATCCCATAATTACATTGTAATCTCTTTCAAGAACTGCTTGATAACTCATTTGTCCAATACCATCTAAGTTAAAAATTACTTCAATAAGTAGTGAACCTGCAAAAAACACCGTTAAGAATCCACCGATTCCGGTTACAATTGGAATTAGAGCGTTTCTTAGACCATGCTTAAGATAAACGATTTTCTCATCTAAGCCCTTGGCCCTAGCTGTTCGAACATAGTCTTTTTTAATTTCATCAAGTAGAGAGTTTTTCATTAACATCGTTAGCATCGTGAAACTACCAATCATGTAACAAGTTAGTGGTAAAATGAAATGCTGAACACGATCGAAAAGTTTTTCAAAAAAACCAAGATATTCATATTCATCACTCACTAAACCTTGGACGGGAAAAATTTCAAGGTAATTACCCGAGGCAAAAAACTGAATCAATAAAATCCCCAACATAAAACCCGGAATAGCGTACATGACAAATAAAACAACAGAACTGATTAAATCAAACTTTGTTCCATTTTTAATTGCTTTCATCACACCAAGAATAATACAGACGATATATGTCAAAATGAGATTGATAATCCCGAACTGAAGAGAGACAGGAAACTTCGAACTAATAACATCTAGAACGGGCTCCTCATATGTGAACGATTCCCCAAAATCAAGTTTCATTAAGTTTTTTAACCAGATCATGTAACGAACATGAATTGGCTTATCAAAACCATATTGCTTTTTAAGGGCTTCAATCACCTCTTCTGAAATAGCAGAGTCTCCTCCACTTCCAGCTCCTCCGCCAACAGCGCCTACGCTTGCAGCGCCACCACCTCCGCCTGCGCCACCAAACTTCAGTTGCTGAATTTTTTGTTCAATAGGGCTACCTGGAGCGAGGTTTATAATCCCAAAAACAATCATCGTTACACCCAACAACGTTGGGATCATAACTAGTAATCTTCTTAAAATGTACGTCTGCAAAATCAACTCCCTCTAAAAGAAAATTACTTTTCAATCCACCAGTAGTTTAGACCAACACCATACTTGAATGTATCTTTTGGCCCTTTTACTTTTTTAGTATGGCCATAAAAACCAAACTTAGAATTAAAGAAAAATAAATAAGGAACATCATCAGCAATAGTACGGTAAACTTTTTTAAGAATCTCAATTCTCTTTGACGTGTCTGTCGTCATTCTAGCCTGGTCAATTCCTTTATCAACTTCAGAATTGTTGTAACCAACAAAGTTTGAGCCGCCACCAGTGATTGAACTTGAGTGCCAAATTTGTTTCGGGTCAATATCAATAGAACCTGCACTCCAACCAAGCCTAACCGCTTCAAACTTTCTCTCATTTAGTAATTTGATAAAAGTATTCCACTCGATGACTTTAATCTTAACTTCTACACCTGCTTTTTTAGCATCTTCTTTAAAAATAGTAAGATACTTTTCAAAATCTTTGCTCGGCTCAAGAATTGTAAATGAAAGCTTTTCTTTTCTCCCATCAATGACTTTATCAAGAATCATATCTCCATCTGTATCCTTCCAGCCTTCTGCTCTTAACAATGAGAGAGCTTTTTTCGGGTCAAACCCCACAGGCTTCACACTCTTATCAGCATATATAGATTGTTGATACCATGGCCCTGTTGCAGGTAAATCCATTCCATAGCGAAATTTCTCAATCATTAACTCACGGTTGAGTAGATGATAAAGAGCAAGTCTTACATTTTTTGTTTTAAAAATTGGCTTTTCAAGATTCAAACCAACAAAGCCATATCCATTAGGCGCATCGTTTTGATATTTAACTTTTTTAACTTCTTTCCCCCATTTAGGGCCAGTTGCTTTTTTAATGTAGGACTCTGCAGACAAACCAATGAAGTCAAGCTCACCTTTTTCAAGCATTGTTAATGTCATTGTGTCTTCTTTGACCGCTTTCATTCGAATGACATCAAAGTTATATAAGCCTTTGTATTCAGGAGCAGTGTCTCCCCACCAATTTTCATTTTTAACAAGCTCTAACTTTTTCCCTCGGTCAAAATCTTTTAACTTGTAGGGGCCAGAACCAAGTAATGTTTTATTTAATGTTTTTTCCGTTTTTTTATCAGGGTTTGCATAGAGATGCTTTGGAAGAACGGCCATCCCTGCACATTGCTCAAAGTTTTTGAAGTAAACTTGTTTTACATTAAACCTTACCTTGTTAGGAGCTAATACCTCTACCGACCCAATATTTTCATAATACGGTTTCATGTGAGCGGTTTTATATTTATTTTCAGGGTGAACAATTGCATCAAAGCTAAATTTCACATCTTCTGCCGTGAGCGGCTTTCCATC
>JAURQB010000035.1 GCA_030836365.1 Bdellovibrionota bacterium
TACATCAAAGACGTGGCCAAAGAGATGACCATTAAAGCAGGGCAAAAATGTACCGCCATTAGACGGGCGATAGTTCCGGAAAATTTAATGGAAGATGTTAGAGATGCTCTTATCAAACGCCTAAAAGGTGTGACGATTGGAGACCCGCAAGTGGACGGAGTAAGAATGGGCGCTCTTGCGGGTATGGATCAACTCCAAGACGTGAAGGCCAAAGTTGAGATGTTGAAAGGTTGTTGTGAGCTTGTTATGGGCGGAGATGATTTCGAAGTCATTGGTGCTAACAAAAATAAGGGGGCGTTTATGATGCCTCATTTATTCACTTGTTCAAAAGGCTTATCGGCAACAACGCCTCACGAGATAGAAGCATTCGGGCCTGTTAGCACCCTTATTAGTTACAAAAATACAGATGAGGCAATTGAGCTTGTCAAAAAAGGGCGAGGTAGTCTCGTTGGTTCAGTGATGACTAATCATGATGCGTTTGCAACAGATCTTGTTTTAGGGGTTGCTTCTCATCACGGCCGTTTTGTTGTTCACAACCGTCGTTGCTACAAAGAATCAACGGGGCATGGCTCACCGATGCCGGCACTCGTTCACGGAGGCCCTGGCCGCGCTGGAGGGGGCGAAGAAATGGGAGGGGTTCGCGGTGTCTTTCACTATATGCAACGAACGGCAATTCAAGGCCATCCAACGACATTGACAAAAATTACTCAAGTATATCAACCTGGAGCAGATCAACCAGAGGATCGCATTCATCCATTTCGAAAGCATTTTGATGAGCTTGAAATTGGTGAAACTTTAACGACTCATAAGAGAACCGTGACAGAAGCAGATATTGTTAATTTTGCTAATATTAGTGGTGATAACTTTTACGCGCATATGGATGAAACAAGCCTTGAGGGAACCTTATTTGAAAAGCGTGTTGCTCATGGATATTTCGTTATGAGTGCGGCCGCCGGGCTTTTTGTCGACCCCAAAAAAGGCCCCGTGTTAGCGAACTACGGTGTTGATGAATTTCGCTTTTTAAAGCCTGTTTATGTCGGTGCAACAATTGGGGTTCGCTTAACTGTTAAAGAAAAAATACAGCAAGAAAAGCGCGGTGATGACGATATTTTTAAAGGTATAGTAAAATGGCAGGTGGATGTTTTTGATGAAGTTGGTGAGTCTTGTGCGCTTGGAACTATCTTAACTCTTGTTGCAAATAAAGTTTAATTTGGTTAGAGGTTGTAAATATCTCTTATCAGTTTAAAATATTTCTATGCTCAAAAGAAAACTCATATATTCTTGGGATTATATTGCGTTATTTATAGCACTAATTTCCTCTTGTTATAGCTTTATATATTATTTTAATCCCTTCTTTTCTACGAATGATGATACTTCAATGTTATGGAAAGTAGAAGGGCTCGGAGACCATTTAGGCAGAGTTAATACTGATATAATTTTTCAAAGTAATATTTTAGGAATTCTATATGATCTTATACCAGATAATTTTGGGGTCTACGGTTATGCTAATTTCATTGTAGCTGGGATTATAGTACTTTTATTTTGTTTTTATTTAAAAATTAAAACAAAACAATCGACATGGTTGATTGTGCTTATCTCTTTTGTCTTTCTTTTTTTATACCTTAGTCATTTGCAGTTCTCAGTAACCAGTTCAGTTTATTTTGGTATTTTTTATCTTCTCAATTCGTATCAAAAGAATAACAAAAAGATTTGGATTATTTCCTATCTCTTTTTATTGTTGGCTATTTTCGTTAGAGATTTTTTTATTGCTTATTTCATTATCTTATTTTTTATTTTAAATTTTGATTTTAAAAAAGACAAAATTATAAACGCGGTTATTGTTTGTACTCTTATTAGCTTTTCATTCCTTTTTAAAAAGAATTACATAAAAGATAATTCTATTGCGCGAGGGTTTGTTCAAACACAAGAAAAGCGACTTCGACTTTTAGATTTTAAGTGTGCTGAGCACCTTGAGAAAAATTACCACAACATAGAGAAAATGAAACTATCGTTTAATGATATTGTCTTATTTAAACATTGGTTCCAAGCAAGTAATAAAATTCGAAAAATAATAAGGTCGGAAGAAGTAATTTCTCATTGTGAGAAAATATCATTTGATGAAAAAATTGAGAATGGTTTATTTTGGTTAAAAGAGGCTTTTAGTTTAAAAATAATTTTTTTGAGTTTATTTTTAATTTTTACATCCTTCTCTCAGAATCTTTTTTCCCGAAGAAGAGTCTTATTATCTTTATCAATTTTTTCTAGTTTTTTTATTTTTGGATTTTTAGGAAGACCTCCCCAAACCAGAGTATTCTTATCTGTACTCACATTATTTTCTTTAATTAATTTTGTTGATTTAAAAAAGAATGTAAAAAATAATACGATTGTTATTATCTTGTTAACTGGTGTATTCTCACAGTTGATTTACCCTCAATTAAAATTGTATCGATGGAGAAAAAATAATTATGCGACTGAGTTCGAGGTTATTAATAAATCTATCTCAAGTAATCCAAATGCGAAGATTTGGTGGTGGGCGTATGGAGGAAACTATGTTGAGTGGATGTATCCGATTGTAAAAAACGACTTAAATAAAGATTTGCAATTATACAATTTAAACCATGATTGGGGAGATCGAGATGACCCTGATTTCACAAAAACGCCAAAGTATTTTGAAGAGGGTTTCACAAGTACAGTTGGGGTCAGCATCCTTTTTTACGACTATATCTATGAAGAGAGAGGTCACTGGTTTAATACCTACTGTAAAGAGCACTATGGCAAAGATCTAAAAACCAAAGTGTACGAAAACAAAGAAAATGAACAGAGTAAATTAGTTGTCGTTAACATGTCATGTATATAAGACTCCAAGTCGTTGAAAATTAGTCAAAGCTTCAAATTTTAACTAATTTGAATATGTAACTTTTTTACTTCAGTAGTATCAAATTACATCTGGTTGTATATGAATGAGAAACATTCAGGCTAGACTTATGAGAAAACTATTTTTTATATTTTTTATTTCGTTATACAGTTCCGTTTTTGCTTCCCTTGGGCCATTTCCGTGCGGGCACATCATTTCATCTGCCTCAATTGGGGCCAAAATCTTTGTTCCCTCAAATGCTCAAGTTGCCGCTCATAACGCTATTACGACCGATCTATATCATGGCATTGTTGTAAGAGGAGAGAGATTTTCCGCCGATAATAATAGAAATCCAATTTTTAAAGTCGTCGTCAGAAACCCGAGAACAGGTAGGTATCGAAATGCTCTTTTTAAGCCTCGCACACCGGGGGACGGGCATGGTTGGAATAATGTGACTCTAGAGTATGTCGCTTACGAGCTTGCTTATAAATTAGGAATTGATTTTGTCCCACCTGCTGCATATCGAAAGCGCTCTAATGGAAATCCAATCGAAATTAACGGCCACATCTTTGAAGAAGGAGCGCTGCTTTACTTTGTCCCGGAGTCTCAATCAATCAGGGGAGTTGCTAGAGATAATTGGGAGAGTCGAAGTGATTACTCACGGCTTGATCAAGATTTATTTATTAGTGATGCGAGAGTTTTAGATGTGCTTTTACAAAACCCAGACCGACACATAAATAATTACATGCACGGACGCCATTGGGTGGACGGGCGCTGGAGTCCATTTTTAATTGATCATGGAGCAAGTAAGCCAGAGTTCAATATTAGTGTTGAAACGCGAACTGCATTTGGAGATAGCAGAGTTTCAAAATTTAGGCTATCCACATATAAACATTTAAAATCGTTATCTGCTCAGCAACTTCTGATGCATCAAGAATTTTTATCGACTCGTGATATTTACGAGATCTTAGTTCGACGAAATAAACTAGTTGAAGAGATTGATCTGCTCATTCAAAAAAATGGTGCAAGTAAAGTTTTGTTTAACCAATAATTGCTAAATACTTATAATAAATTGTCAGTGTCTAAACTTTAGACAACCGTTACCCACGATAAATCACAGAAAATACGTATTTATTCTGGCATAAGTATTGCTCCTCTTAAGACATTATCATTTTTTTAGATTTTGACCGATGAATTTTTATGGGAGATCAAAAATGAAAGGTATTAAGTTTTTCTGACAGTTTTATGTACGGCCTATGGCGTTTCCATATCATGCGCTTCAGGTTTTGAGACCCTTGAAATTTCAACTCAAAATCCTGCTACTACATGCTTTATCTATGATAAAAAAGACAAAAATTTTATTCAATCTTACTTTATTAAAAATATAAATAATCAAACGTTTGATGGTAAAACTTATCGAAAGTTTAAAAATAAATATCTAAAAAATATTGTGGAAATTAGTAAAATACACCAAAGAAAACGAGACTCTAAAATAGTTCTAGAGAATAAAGATTTCATTATGAAGTATTTTGCTCCTTATGTTCAGGCAGAGTTAAATTTAGCTAGACCCTTTAAAAATTATGAAGACCTTCTTGTTCAAGTTAATACAATGGACTGGCAAAAGTCAGAATTAAAAACCTCTGATTTAAAGAGCTGTACTCCAGATATGGTTTCGGTCATAAGCCCTGAAACCCCCTCTGAGGTAGGAGAGAGAGGTTCAAGTCGTCGCCGCTCTCGAGGATTAGTGGGGGCGGAGTATGGTACGATACTACCGGGACCTGAAATAGATACTTCGATGCGCAGGTATGTACCAATGCCACCGAAGATTGAAAGACCTGTTAGACCATTCCAGCCTTCCTCTACTTCTTCTTCTGAATAATAGAAAGAATTTTAAAAAAGATATTTGGTTGATTTTTTAATCTTTTATTAATTCCTCGACAATCTCAGGATTTAATAGGGTTGACGTATCACCCAAATTCGCAAGATCTCCTTCTGCAACTTTTCTGAGAATTCTTCGCATAATTTTTCCAGACCTAGTTTTAGGAAGTCCACTCACTACCTTAATTTTCTCCGGCTTAGCAATTGAACCAATCATTTTGGTGACAACGGTGTTTAATTCTTGATGAAAATTTTCCTGAATAGAGTCCATAGAGGTCGGAATAATAAAAGCAAAAATACCTTGTCCTTTTATTGGGTGATTGTATCCAATAACGGCACTCTCAACCACGTGCTCATGGGTATTAATGGCGTCTTCAACCTCCGCCGTTCCAATTCGGTGGCCGCTAACATTTATGACATCATCAACACGGCCAGTAATGCGAATCATTCCGCTCTCCTCTCGTTTTGCGCCATCTCCAGTAAAGTAATAACCTGGGTAAGTGCTAAAGTAGGTTTCTTTATATCGGTTGTGATCGGCATAAATCGTTCTTGCAATTCCAGGCCATGGATGCTTGATACATAAATTTCCTTCGGCCTTAGGTTGCACAATTTCTTTTCCCTCGGCATCCATCAAGACGGGAAAGATTCCTGGTAGCGGATAGGTCGCGTAACACGGTTTTGTCTCAGTGATACCGGCAAGTGGCGAGATCATGATGCCACCTGTTTCCGTTTGCCACCAAGTATCAACAATGGGGCATTTTTCTTTGCCAATATTTTTGTGATACCATTCCCAAGCCTCTTCATTAATGGGCTCGCCAACGCTGCCTAAAACTTTTAAGCTCTCAAGTGAATAAGGGGTAACATAATCTAAACCTTTTGCCTCCAAGGCCCTGATGGCCGTTGGTGCCGTGTAGAAGTGAGTGACTTTTAGTTGGTCAACAATTTGCCAAAACCTACCTGCATCAGGCCAAGTCGGGACACCTTCAAACATAACAGTTGTGGCACCGTTTAGGAGTGGGCCATAAGTGATATAAGTGTGGCCCGTTATCCATCCAATGTCGGCCGTGCACCAATACACATCATTTTCTTCAACTTGAAAAACATTTCTAAAAGTGTGGTATGCATAGGTCATATAGCCACCTGTCGTGTGCAAGAGACCTTTTGGTTTTCCCGTTGATCCAGAAGTGTAAAGAATAAAAAGTGGGTCCTCAGATTGTTGAGTTTCAGCAGGGCAATCGGTTGATGCTTTTTGGTTTTCAGTCTCAAACCAATAATCACGTCCATCTTTCATCATCACATTTTCAGGCGCAGATTTTTGAACGATGACCGAGCTAATGCTCGGGCAACTTTCCAAAGCTTCGTCGGCCACGTTTTTTAGTGGGATGAGTTTGTCTCCTCTTAGGCCCCAATCATTGGTGATTAAAACTTTGGCCTCACAGTCGTTAATTCGGTCGGCCAAGGCCTTTGCTGAAAAGCCGCCAAAGACAACAGAGTGTACTGCCCCAATGCGAGCACAGGCCAAAACACCAATCATAAGCTCTGGAGTCATGCCCATATAAAAACAAACGCGGTCACCTTTTTCGACTCCATGGTTTTTGAGCATGTTGGCAAACTGGGAAACTCGTTGGTGAAGTTGAATGTAGCTAATATGTTCTGGCGCTTTTTTTGGATCATTATGAACATAGATAAGAGCAGTTTTTTCACCTCGTGTCTCCAAGTGGCGGTCAAGGCAGTTATAGGATAGATTGGTTTCGGCCCCATCAAACCATGTCACACTAGTCGTCGTAAAATCACCTGAGTGAGCACTATCCCATTTTTTAAACCACTCTAAATTACTTGCAATGCTCTCCCAATATTTCACTAGATTTGCTTTGGATTGCTCATATTGACTTAGGTAGTCGTCAAAAGATTGGATTTTGTTCATGATATATACCTCGGTGATAAATAAATTTTCCTGATATGCTAATAGAAGTAGTAGGGGGTGACAAATTTTGTTGTCGCTGCCAATTTTATAAAAAAGCATTCTCTAGAAAAAAATAAATTTAAAGAAAGTTGTTTAAAAATAATAAGTTATATTTGATTTACTTCTTAATTAGTCAATATTTTCTATTTTTAATTTTAGGATGCCAGGTATCTAATTTATTCTTGAATGAATTACTCAAGCTTTTGAGTGATACTCCGAAAGGCAACAAGAAGTCGAATTTGATTCGAAAGTTCGTGGCCCAAGGATGTTTTAGGGGACATAAAATTTTTTGAGGGGTGAAGAAATTCATCACTCTATTCTTTTTGTTTAAGGAGAGAAAATGGCGAAAAACCAAAAATCCAATGTGCTACAATTTCCGTCCCCGAGTAAAAAAGTGAGAGGCAAAAAAGCAAAAGAGAAGCTCATTATTCAATCAATGTCCTTGGTCAAAGTAGTGGCAAAAAGAATTGTCCGAAAAACACCGCCAAATGTTGAGCTCGATGATTTAGTTAGTGTTGGTGTTATTGGCCTGATCGATGCGATTGAAAAATTTGACCCTGAAAAAGGAACCAAATTTAAAACTTATGCGGAACATCGAATTCGTGGATCCATACTGGATGAGCTCAGGGCACAAGACTGGGTGCCGAGATCCATTAGAAGAAAAGAAAAAATAATTGAAAAATCTAGACAGCGATTAGAGTCAGTTAAAGGTAGTGAAGCAACAGCAAAAGAGATAAGTAATGATCTTAAACTTGATACAGATAAAGTGCATAAAATGCTCACAAGTATAAGTCCTGCAAAAGTAGTCAATTATGATGATTACACAAGCTTCAAGGTTCAAGATGCTTCAAGTATCACCAATTATTTAGACGGAGTTAATAAGCATAACCCTTTTAAAGACGTAAGTTTGCGCTCTTCCCAGGAATATATTTTAAAGACAATGGAGTCCCTCACTGAAAATGAGCAAATTATTATGATGATGTACTATTTTGAGAGTAAAAAACTGAAGGAGATTAGCGATCATCTCGGAATAACAGAAAGTCGCGTTAGTCAATTACATATGCGGGCCAAAGGAAAAATGAAGGATTGGTTAGAGGGAGAATTTGATTCCCACAACGATCTAGTCGCCTAGAGTTATTTCTCCACCATTATTAGTTTTAATTTTAATATTTATATCATCGGTTAGATTTAAATTCTGGCCGATGATTTTCGCCTGATGCTCGGCCAAGAGAGCAAGGTTACTGCTGGAAATATGTCCGTTGTTTAGTTCTGCTTTACTTTTCATTCCAGATGCCCTGATGCCGGCCACTTTATTTTTGTTGAATTGAAACAAATCAATGTGAACGATGGCCCCATTAATAATATCTAAACCATAAAATTCATTTTCTTGAATGTATACTTGTTCTAATTCAGTAATCGCACTACCAGTGGCAATAATGCCTGAAGCTGATTTTGAAATCGAAATATTTTTTCCTCTTAGTTGTCCACCATATTGATAAATGCCAGAGCTTGAGCAATGACTAATCTCAAGATTTTGCAATTGTAATTCTCCGTTAAATTTTCCGTGATCTGTTTCAATAGCATTTTTGAATTTGATAAATTTATTATTATCCGCAAAAAATTTAGATGCTCCTCTTAAATAAATCGAGCTGGCGCGATTATCTCCAATGAAATGATTATTTAGGGATTTTAATGCGCTCTGTGTTTCTAGGATAAATGCTTTTCTAATGCCGGAAAGCTTTACTTTTACGTTATCCATATAAAGATTACTTTTATTCAATTTGAAAGCGTAATCAGAATTAAAGGAATTTGAAAGCGACATGTTTTCTAGTTTAAGCGTCTGGTCTTGTAATTTTATTGGCGTTCTTAAATCAATTTTAATGTCCTCAAAATTTCCACTCAGACCACGAATCGTAATGTTTTTTGTTGGGTGCATTTTTAGTTGATAATTGCCAGGCCGAACTAAAATAGTGTCGCCATTAAGAGCATGTTTCACGGCCGTATCAAGCTCTAGCGTATCGGCGTCGTTAAACTGAGCGTGTTTGCCTACTAGCCAGCGCCCAACGACCTTAGGGCTTATGGTTGGCTCAACTTTTTTTTCCGGAAACTGGGAGAATTTCACCACCGCAAATAAGGCAAAAAAGGGTAGGGAAACAAGCAGATACTTAAGTTTACTCATTAAAATCTCTTCGAGTCAGTGGAGGCTTAAATTATAGCTTAAAAAGAGGAGATAATGCAGTGCTTTTTCGCACA
>JAURQB010000036.1 GCA_030836365.1 Bdellovibrionota bacterium
TAGGCATAAATTAGAAATCACTGAAGAGAGCGTTTCCGTAAATAATGTTTACTCAAAATGTTTAAACCAGTCAGTGTGTTTATCTCGTGAGATAAAACTACCCAGTAAGGGCAAAATTTATAATCTTGGCCAAAAAGAGATGACGATAAATTCGATGCAAAAAGTAATAAACGATAATTTGCTTTTCACTCACCATCAGGCACATTTCGGTCTCACTCCTAACATTGCGGATCGAAGATGGTTTTCTATTGATGCCGATCTTGGGGATACACAACGCTCGTTTATGAAACCTAAAATCATCTCCGACATATTGTATTTGAGTGGTGGAACAAATTTTGAAAATGGAGTTCCAAGGCCTGCAACTGATTCACTTAAAGTTGATTTAAAGTCACTTCGACTTTCATCTATTATTGATAGTAATATCCCCTTAGGCGACCCGGCCGAGAGTGTTTGTGATTCCTCTAGAAGCTATAGCGGTGTATTTCAAAATGATGAAATCTATTTTGAGTTTGGCGGGATAAAGTCTGAAGTTGGACTGGTGAATACAGGTGTGCTGAAAAGAAAGAATTCAACTCAAAATTGCAATGACGATCTTACCGTTCTCATCTTAGATGACAAGTTCTATGAAGAAAATAATATCGAGGACGAAGTTCCGAAGATACTAAACCCTGTTGTCGTCTTCAGCGGCCAGCATCTTATCATTTATGGCGGTTTAGTTTTTACCGAGGGTGGACGAGTGGCGTCTTCAAACATGGGCCTCATCGTGGACATTCATGCGAAAACAATTCGGCAAATGAATTCTCAATTTTCTCCTGAGTGGATTACCCAAGGAGTTTGGGCCGAGGATCGATTAATTGTTTGGGGTGGATATAAGGTTGTTTATGATAGTTTTTATCCTGAGATTAAACCACACGCTAATGGTGCGATGTACTCACTTGCGACAAATTCTTGGGAGCCAATTAATCCTGGCCCTCTAGCACCAAGATTAGGGCATCAGCTCATATGGTCTCATGATCGCCTTGTTGTTTTTTCCGGGCAGGATAAAATTTCTGATGTAGACGGTTTTCCTCCCTCTTTTGTTCCTGGTGCTGCAGTTTTTGTTCCAGGTGTGAGTAACCGAATTTATTTTTCAGAGAGGTACGCTAAAAGTAGACGCTCTTCAGTTATAAATGTGGGCAGTGATACTGGAGAATTTTATCTCGAGGGAAAATTTACGAAAAATGCAATTGTTGAAATTTATCAAGGTGCTGGATGCAAATTATCAAGAAAAGGTGAGTATGTTAGAAAAAAATTATTACCACTAGGATATGGAAAAATGCAGATCACACTTCCCCTGGAAGTTGGAAAAAATGTTGTCTCTGTTCTCGTTAATGAAAATGACCGCCAAACCTGCACGAATGCAATTACGTTTTATCGTCAATGATATAGTTTAATCGTTTATGAATTACACTCACGTTTAATCGTCTATAGTTTTGGAAAAATGAGATTTTCGCTCGGTACACTTAGTCCTTGAAAGAACTCCACAAAATAAGGCCTGTTTCCTTCGATGTATTCGCTGCCGTATCTTTTTTCAATAAGAGAAAAATTAATCTCGTCTTGAACCTTTTGAATTTTTTTTCTTAACTTTACTGAAAATACTTTGTTCTCATAATCTATTTTTTTTAAGATTCCTAAATACATACCCAAGTCGATGTAACTACCCGGAAAAGAGGGAAGGTCAATAAAATAGGTAGAAAAAATAAATTCATAATAAGGATCGGTAAGAAGCAGCTTTTGAAGTTCGTTATTAAGAGAAGATAGTGCAGGAAATATGTTTTGATTTTTACCATTGAAAAAAGCAGAGAAGGTAAAATTATCATTGGGCATAATTTCGGCCGTTATCTTGACGATTTCTTTAGATAAATTTTCAAGCGTCATAGTTTTTCTCATCTTGTTAATAACTTTATCATAGGGAAGCCCGATGAAGTTTTGTATTTGGGCACTGCCAATGACGATTGGAGCTTTACCTTTTAAATGCTCAAGCGTGATGAGATTTTGCATTAAACACATATCAAAAATAAGAAGATCAATGGTGTGTCCTGAAAGAATGGAACCAAGTATTTCTGTGCTTAGTGGAGCATAGTTCTCTGAAGCAGTGAAGATTCCGCCAAAAGGTGATTTGGAATTTTTAAGTCTCGGCCCTTGGCCATGACCCCAAAGAATTAAAATGTTTTCTTTATTCTTATCAACGGCCCAATCTAAAAAATTTGTTAGTTGATCCTTCGCACTTGTCATGGGCATGATTTCTTCGGCCAACGCGCGTTGATTAACATGCAGCTCTCTAAATGATTGAGAGGGAAGGTGAACTTCAACCTTTAAGTCTACTTGGTCTTGGCCGTAAATCACCTTAGATATTTCCGCTAGGTCTGCCTTCGCGTATGCTGCGAGATCATTGTCCGCTGCCATAAAAAGTAAAACGCTCCTTTTCTTCGCGGCCAGTAGTTGGCCACTAAAAAAAAGGAGCGTTATTAAAAAATAAATTTTCATTTTATCTACTAGAAGCCGCCTTAAATAATTCATTAACGATTAGTGCTAGAGGAGATCCTCTTCTTGATTCGTATGAAGCATATTGGCTAACTGCTTTTGGTACAGTATTTTCTTTACTCCAGTTAGAAACTCCTCTGGAAGCGAGAAATGTATCCGTTTGTGTCGTTACGGAAGTTGTCTTCGTTGGTGTCCAAAGAAAGTCAGGGTGAAGGTTTGTGTACCACTCACCACCAATAACTCTATTATTTCGATCTAATTCGAGATCATAACGATATGTAACTTGTTTAACTCCATCATATTACTCTGAATCATGTTGGTTTTGACGTGGTGTTGTTTCAACAATGTACTTTACATCCATTTCAATACCAACGAATGCAGCAGTTTGTGGATCACGGTATTTTTTAAATTTATCAGTTGTGAATTCTGCAACTGTTGTTGTTGCATCTTTTAAATTATTTGCATAGATATACTTGGCCGGGTTGAAGTATTTAATACTATAACTTAATACAGGTTGATTCCACACTTCATAATCAAAAGTCGCATCGATTATCATACTTCTATTGTTTAACCCAATTTGATTAACTACTGAAAAGTGCCATGACGCTGGATTGTTATCAAAACACTCCTGATCGATAACACGTCCATTTGTATCTGTTTGAGGATCTTTTTTATTACAACGCCCACCAATGAATGTTGATTCATAATTATTTTTTGCATAAAGAAGTGAGCCTAATGCTTTAATGTCTGCAGGATAAAAAGGTATGTCATATTTTCCATTAAAACTTTTTACCCAAATCGTTTTTTTCGGTCGTGGAAGCATGTAGGCAGCTGCCGCCCATCCATGACAAATCCCCATCCACGGTTCAACCTTTCCACTTCTGTCAAAATATTGCTTGCCTTCAAGAAACATTGCATTTGTCAGTGTAAAGTTCTTATCACCGACAAGTAGGTCATACTTTTCAGCAGGTGATAGCATATGAAGTAGGCCTTGTTCGATTAACTCTTGAGTTGGCGATGCTTTAAATTTACTAAATGCTTCATCCCACTGATGCTCTTTTTCTCCACTTTCATGCGCATA